>NZ_JAPVZT010000001.1:0-258569 GCF_041432495.1 Streptococcus sp. 27098_8_73 | reverse complement strand
TTATACAGGCGATATGCGACTAAGAGGCTGGGATTATTTGTCCCAGTCTTTTTTATAGGATTGTTAGCCTTTTAATCTGTTTGTTACAGAAAATGATGTAAAAATAGTGTAAAATGAGATAAATCCTTTCTGTGTTTTCGGCTAAGGATATTTCTCAAAGTAAAGGAAGACAGATATGAAATTGATCAAAAGATTGGTAGGAATTGTCTTAATGCTGTTGCTTGCAGCAGTGCTATTTCTGGTTCCTTCTTCTATCAATCCAAATGAACAACTAAAAAATGTTCAAGCGAATACTTCGTGGGAAAGTATGATTGAGCCGACTTTGAACAATGCTAATGCAACAGCTCAGGGAGTCAGCACTGAGGTCTCTCTCAATAGCGTCCAGCTCAATCAGGTGCTTAAGTCTTCGCTGACTGATAGCGAGAATCAGGAGCTGCTGAACAGTGCTTACAGCATTGAAGGCAATAAGCTGCGCATCCAGTATCCGGTTAAGCTATTTTTTATTGATAGTAAGCTGGATCTAGAAGTGGATGTGACGGTGAAGGGGAGTGCCTTATACATCACAATCGATAATGCCAAGCTAGGCATCCTTCCTATCCCTAAATCTTGGGTGACTGGCATGCTGAAGCAGCAACTGCAGACCTCTAATTCGACTATCACGACGGAGGGAGATAGTTTCCTTCTACCTCTGCCGCAGAGTCCGTTCAGCATTGACAAAATCAGCCTGCAGAATGGAGTTGCTAAAATCCAGATCAGTATGGCTTATGGAATTCAATGATTTTGAAATCTAATTTAAACCAAATTTCTAGATTGAAGAAAAGATCTATTTTAGATGATGCTCTTCAATCTTTTTTGTATTTAAGAAAATTAATCAGGTAGAGCATGATGAAAATACCATATTATGTAACTTTGTAGGTATCAATCAGGAATATTAAAAAATTCTGACAATTCTTTGAAATTATGCTAAAATGAAGAAAAGGAGGGAAAACGATGAAATTTTACTCAATAGATCCAAATGTTGATGTGGTTGAAACTCCGGTCGAAGAGCAAGGACGTCTCATCCGCCATTTGCACCTTGCTAAAGGAAAACAAATTCCTGAACATAGCGCAGATGCTCTTGTTACAGTTGTCTGCCTAGAAGGAAAGGTGGATTTTACTGCCTTGGGAGAAACTGTACAATTGGTGCCAGGAAGTTTTCTGACAATGGAGCCGAATGAACTTCATAGTTTATATGGCGCAGAAGAGAGCCATGTTTTAGTGATTCAGCAGTTGCTTTATCCCTGATTTGCTCGAACAGATGCTCTTTCAACATTAACTCAAGGAATTTTCCCATTTCTTGAGTTTTTTTATTCTATTTTCCAAGAGGGCTTTGTCGCTAATTTTATGCTATAATAAATACTATGCAAACTAAACCAACTTCTGCCTATGTGCATATTCCTTTTTGTACTCAGATTTGTTATTACTGCGATTTTTCCAAGGTTTTTATCAAAAATCAGCCAGTAGATAGTTATCTGGAGCATTTGATTGAGGAGTATGATTCTTACGACATCAAAAAGCTCCGTACCCTCTATATCGGTGGCGGAACTCCGACGGCTCTATCTGCACCTCAGTTGGCTTTTTTGCTGGAAAAGCTGACGGACAAGCTGGACTTGTCTTATCTTGAGGAGCTGACCATTGAAGCCAATCCTGGAGATTTGGATGAGGAGAAGATTGCCGTACTAAAAGACTCGCCTGTCAATCGGGTTTCGTTGGGAGTACAGACCTTCAATGACCGCATGCTCAAGCAGATTGGCCGCAGTCACTCGGAAAAGGATATCTATGAGAACATTGCCAATCTCAAAAAAGCAGGTTTTGACAATATCTCGATTGATCTGATTTATGCCCTGCCCAAGCAGACCATGGAGGATGTGAAAATCAATGTAGCCAAGGCCATTGCTCTGGACATTCCCCACATGAGTCTGTACAGCTTGATTTTGGAAAATCATACGGTCTTCATGAATCGGATGCGGCGTGGGAAGTTGCCTCTGCCCAAGGAAGACTTGGAAGCGGAGATGTTTGAATACATTATAGCTGAGCTGGAAAAGGCCGGCTTTGAGCATTATGAGATTTCAAACTTTTCCAAGCCAGGCTTTGAGAGCCGCCACAATCTCATGTATTGGGACAATGCGGAGTATTATGGTATCGGAGCGGGAGCGTCTGGCTATGTTGATGGTGTTCGCTATAAAAATCACGGCCCCATTCGTCATTATCTGCAGGCGGTGGAAGCGGGTAATGCCCGTGTGCAGGAAGAAGTTCTGACGCTGAAAGAAAAGATGGAAGAAGAGATGTTTCTGGGCTTGCGCAAGAAGTCAGGTGTTTCTAAAAAGCGCTTTGAGGAAAAATTCGGTCTTTCCTTTGAAGACCAGTACGGTTCTGTCGTGTCTGAACTGACTGAGCAGGGCTTGCTAGTGCCGGACAGAGACATCGTGCGAATGACCAAACAAGGTCTCTTTTTAGGCGATACGGTTGCTGAGAAATTTATATTGGAGTAAATCATGGGCTTAACTTATCAAATGAAAATGAAAATTCCTTTTGATATGGCAGATATGAATGGCCATATCAAGCTGCCTGATGTCATCTTACTGTCTTTGCAGGTATCAGGCATGCAGTCAATTGAGCTTGGCGTCAGCGACAAGGACATGCTGGAGCAGTATAATCTAGTCTGGATTATTACGGACTACGATATTGATGTGACTCGTCTTCCTCGCTTTGCAGAGGAAATTACCATCGAGACTGAAGCCTTAACCTATAATCGGCTCTTTTGCTACCGCCGTTTCACGATTTTTGATGAGGAAGGTGAGGCTATTATCCAGATGATGGCAACCTTTGTCCTTATGGATCGTGATAGCCGCAAGGTTCATGCAGTTGAACCGGAGATTGTAGCACCATATCAATCAGAGTTTTCCAAGAAGTTACTGCGTGGCCCTAAATATCCAAACTTAGAAGATCCTGTCAGCAAGGACTACCATGTGCGTTTTTACGACTTGGATATGAATGGCCATGTCAACAATAGCAAGTACCTGGACTGGATTTTTGAGGTCATGGGCGCAGACTTTCTTACCCAGCATATTCCTCAGAAAATTAACCTGAAGTATGTCAAGGAAGTTCGACCAGGCGGCATGATTGCTTCTAGCTACGAACTAGACGGTCTGCAGAGCACTCACCAGATTTCTAGTGATGGCGATGTCAATGCGCAAGCTATAATCACTTGGCAAGAGATAAAAGAGATTAGAAAGTAATATATGACTTATAAAGGTTATTTGATTGATTTAGACGGGACGATTTATAAGGGAAAGAGCCGAATTCCTGCTGGTGAAGCTTTTGTGCATGAATTGCAGAAGCGTAGTATCCCCTATCTTTTTGTGACTAATAACACCACGCGTACGCCAGAAATGGTTCAGACCATGTTGGCTGAGAATTTCAATATTGAGACGCCACTTGAAACCATTTACACAGCGACTCTGGCTACTATTGACTATATGCAGGAGAAAAATCTTGGCAAGAAAGTCTATGTTATCGGAGATGTCGGGCTTAAACATGCCATTGAAGAAGCTGGCTATGAGGAAGATATAGAAAACCCCGACTATGTGGTAGTGGGTCTGGACTGGGAAGTGGATTATGAGAAACTGACAATAGCGACGTTGGCCATTCAAAAGGGTGCTCACTTTATCGGAACCAATCCTGACCTCAATATTCCGACTGAGCGAGGCCTGCAGCCGGGAGCGGGTGCTATCAATGCTCTCTTGGAAGCCGCTACTCGTGTTGAGCCGACCTTTATCGGCAAGCCCAATGCCATCATTATGGAAAAAGCGATAGAGCATTTAGGGCTGGCGCGTGAGGACGTGGTTATGGTGGGCGATAACTACCTGACAGATATTCGAGCGGGAATCGACAACGGGATTCCGACCCTCTTGGTTACGACAGGCTTTACCCTGCCAGAAGAAGTGCCAAATCTGCCGATTCAACCAACACATGTCTTGTCTAGCCTAGCGGAGTGGGACTTTGATGCGTGATAAGTTAAGATTTTCAGCCAGTGTCCTATGCTTGCTGGCAGCAGCTATCTTACTGACTATTTATCTGGCTTGGCTCTTATACCCGATGGAGATTTCTTATTTCGCTTTGTCCGATAAGGTTCATTTGAAATCAGAGACCATCCAGTATAATTTCAACATTTTGATGAATTACTTGACAAATCCTTTTAGTCAGAAGCTGTCGATGCCGGATTTTCGCTCGTCAGCAGCAGGTCTGCATCATTTTCAAGCGGTCAAGTATCTTTTTCACTTGGCGCAAGCTATTTTTCTAGTTACTCTGCCTGCTTTGATTTTCTTTATCAAAAAAGTGGTCAAAAAAGGATTTTTAGCTCTTTATCAAAGAAGTTTGTTTTTCTTGAGCATATTGCCCTTCGTCATGATTTGCTTGGCTGGCTTGATTGGTTTTAACAGCTTTTTTACGCTCTTTCATCAAGTGCTTTTTGTGGGAGACAATACATGGCTATTTGATCCAGCCAAGGATCCAGTCATCTGGATTTTGCCAGAAGAATTTTTCATGCACGCCTTTATTCTTTTTGCTCTTCTTTACGAGGGAATCTTTTTAAGTTTGTATTTTTTCAGTAGAAAGACTCGTAGTCAATAATAACAAAGGAGAATTTATGAATACGTTACCTGAGCCTTTAAATCCCAAGAAAGATCTGGGGAGATTTTCAGCAAGCTGCTTCACTTATTCTATCGTGATGCTAGTGGTCGTTATCCTTTATACTGTCTTTTCCTATTTCTTTGTTCTTTTTCAGCAGGGCTTTGATATAGGTAAGACTGAGGAATTTGTAAAAAGTTTTATGGATAAAGATGGCGGTTCCTACATTATCGCTTCTTGTTTAGGTGTGCTTATTTTCACGATTTTCAGGGGCAAGCAGCTTTTTACTCGAGATTTGCGCAAGAAAAATAAGAAAATGACAGCCAAAGTCTTCTTCTTCATGATTTGCTTCTTGTTTTTCTCTCAGCTTTTTAGCACTTTGACGAGTCAGATCATGAATACTATTTTGTCTCTCTTTGGTTTGGATCTTTCTGAAATTTTATCACAGGATTTTAGCTCTCATTCAATCACCATGTTTATCTATACAACAATCATGGCACCGATTACGGAGGAGATTATTTTTCGAGGAGCAGGCTTGCGGGCCTTGGAAAAGCACGGAAAAGTATTTGCCATTGTCATGACAGCTCTTCTTTTCGGACTGTTTCATGAAAATCTCTATCAGCTTTATTTTGCTGCTATGATTGGTCTGGGATTTGGTTACATTGCTTTTGAATATTCCATTTTCTGGGTGATCTTCTTCCATATTTTCAATAATTTGGTCATCGCAGAAGGGCTTGATTTCCTGACCAACTATATCCCAGAAAGCATCGTGATTCTCATAAATTATGGATTGATGACTGCAGGAACTACGGTAGTATTGATTGTACTCATTTTAAATAGGTCGAAGATTAAAGACTACATTACTGAAAATAAATCTCAGCCAGGCACATATAGGCAAGCCTTTAAATCAGTTTGGTTCTGGGTATTTTCAATTTTATGTGTGCTCGCTGCCTTTTTACCTATCCTTCTTGTCTATATCAGTTCAAGGTAATAAAGTAAAAGAAGTCTAACAGGCTTCTTTTTTCTATATTCTAAAATAAATGGAGTATTTTGGAAGAAAATGATAAAAAATGCTTGATTTTGAAATTTAATCTTGTATAATAGAACTGTAATCGATTGCAGAGGAGGTTTTCTATGCTGAAGTCGAAAAGAAAGCAGCTCATTCTCGAAAAAGTTACCAAAGATAAATTTGTATCTTTAGAGTATCTGGTACAAGCTTTAAACACTTCAGAATCAACTGTTAGAAGAGATTTGGATGAGCTTGAAAGCGAGCGGAAGTTGAGGCGTGTACATGGTGGTGCCGAGAGTCTTCACTTTTTGCAGGAGGAAGAAAGCAATCAAGAAAAATCTATCAAAAACATTCAAGAAAAAACCAGAATCGCTCAGAAAGCAGCCAGCTTGATTCAAGAATACGATGTCATTTTTATTGATGCAGGGACGACCAATGAACTCTTAGTCAATGAATTGCACGATCCGAGCGTGACGGTGGTGACCAACTCGATCCACCATGCAACTAAGCTAGTGGAGCGCAATATTCCCACAGTGATTATTGGTGGAGTGGTAAAACGCTCGACAGATGCTAGTATTGGTGGTGTCGCTCTAAATCAAATCGGCCAGCTGAATTTTGATAAGGCTTTTATCGGAATGAATGGAATTGACAGTGGATTTTTCACGACTCCAGACATGGAAGAAGGAGCAGTGAAACGCGCTATTCTTGAAAATGCTAAGAGAACTTATGTTTTAGCTGATGCTTCAAAGCTGGGCAATACATCTTTTGCAAAAGTGGCCCCAATATCGCGCGCAAGGCTTATTACAAACCAAACTGAATCTGAAGTGATTCAAAAGATTAAAGAAAAAACGGAGGTAATAGAAGCATGATTTATACAGTCACACTCAATCCATCCATTGACTATATCGTTCGCTTGGACCAAGTCCAAGTTGGCAGTGTCAATCGTATGGATAGTGATGATAAATTTGCTGGTGGGAAAGGAATCAATGTCAGCCGTGTTTTGAAGCGCTTGGATATTCCAAACACAGCTACTGGATTTATCGGAGGCTTTACTGGTAAATTTATCACAGATACATTAGCAGAGGAAGAAATCGAGACACGCTTTGTCCAAGTGGCAGAAGATACTCGCATCAATGTCAAGATTAAAGCAGACCAAGAAACAGAAATCAACGGAACAGGTCCAAATGTTGAACCAGCTCAGTTAGAAGAATTGAAATCTATTTTATCTAGTTTGACAGCAGAAGATACGGTTGTATTTGCGGGTTCAAGTGCTAAGAACTTGGAAAATGTCATCTACAAGGAGCTGATTGCCTTGACGCGCCAGACTGGTGCGCAAGTGGTTTGTGACTTCGAAGGTCAGACCTTGATTGATAGTTTGGACTACCAGCCACTTTTGGTCAAGCCAAACAATCACGAACTTGGAGCTATCTTTGGAGTGAAACTCGAAAGTTTAGATGAAATCGAGAACTATGCTCGTCAGTTACTGGCCAAGGGAGCTCAAAACGTCATTATCTCTATGGCAGGTGATGGTGCCCTTCTTGTCACATCTAAGGGAGCTTACTTTGCCAAACCTATCAAGGGAACAGTGAAAAATTCAGTTGGAGCTGGCGACTCTATGGTTGCTGGATTTACAGGTGAATTTGTCAAATCCAAAGATGCAGTAGAAGCCTTCAAGTGGGGAGTGGCTTGCGGAACGGCAACTACCTTCTCGGATGACTTGGCAACAGCGAAATTTATTAAAGAAACATATGAAAAAGTTGAGGTAGAAAAACGATGAAAATTCAAGACCTATTGAGAAAAGATGTCATGTTGCTGGATTTGCAGGCAACTGAAAAAACTGCTGTCATCGAAGAGATGATTAAAAGCTTGGTCGATCACGGTTATGTGACGGATTTCGAAACTTTTAAAGAAGGAATCTTAGCGCGTGAAGCTCTCACTTCCACTGGTTTGGGTGACGGAATTGCTATGCCTCACAGCAAGAACTCTGCTGTCAAAGAAGCAACGGTTCTCTTTGCTAAGTCAAACAAGGGTGTTGACTATGAAAGTTTGGATGGGCAACCAACAGACCTCTTCTTCATGATTGCAGCTCCAGAAGGTGCCAATGATACTCACTTGGCTGCCTTGGCAGAATTGTCTCAATACTTGATGAAAGACGGTTTTGCTGACAAATTACGTAAAGTATCTTCACCAGATGAGGTTATCGCTCTCTTTGACCAAGCGTCTGAAAAGGCAGAAGAGCCTGCAACTGTTGCTCCTGCCAACGAATCTGGTGACTTCCTCGTAGCCGTTACAGCTTGTACAACGGGGATTGCCCATACTTACATGGCCCAAGAAGCCCTTCAAAAAGTAGCTGCTGAAATGGGTGTTGGCATCAAGGTTGAAACCAATGGTGCCAGCGGTGTTGGAAATAAACTAACAGCAGAAGACATCAAGAAAGCGAAAGCAGTCATCATCGCAGCAGACAAGGCTGTTGAAATGGATCGTTTTGATGGCAAACCTTTAATCAGTCGCCCGGTTGCAGACGGTATTCGCAAGACAGAAGAACTCATCAATCTGGCTCTTTCTGGCAATGCTGAAGTTTACAAGGCTGCTAATGGTGGCGCTGCAGTAGCTAGCAGTAGTGAAAAACTTAGCTTGGGCGGAGCTTTTTACAAGCACTTGATGAGCGGTGTTTCTCAAATGTTGCCATTCGTCATTGGCGGTGGGATTATGATTGCCATTGCCTTCTTGCTGGATCAGATCTTAGGCGTGCCAAAGGATCAGCTTTCTAATCTGGGAAGCTATCATGAAATTGCAGCTCAATTTAAGGCAATTGGTGGTGCAGCCTTTGGCTTCATGTTGCCAGTATTGGCTGGTTATATCGCTTACTCAATCGCTGAAAAGCCAGGTTTGGTTTCTGGTTTCGTAGCCGGTGCAATTGCTAGCAGCGGTGCATCATTTGGTGGTGTTGCCTATGCTGCAGGTGGTGAGAAGACACTTTCTCTGGCTGGTGTATCATCTGGTTTCCTTGGAGCTCTGGTCGGTGGATTCTTAGCTGGTGGCGTGATTTTGGTCCTTCGCAAATTACTTGCAGGTCTGCCTCGCTCACTTGAAGGTATTCGCTCCATCTTGCTCTTGCCACTTCTTGGTGTTCTTGTGACTGGATTCCTTATGCTGGCAGTCAATATCCCTATGTCAGCAATCAATACAGCCCTCAACGATTTCCTTGCTAGTCTGAGCGGAAGCTCTGCGGTTCTTCTCGGTCTCTTAGTCGGTGGTATGATGGCTGTCGATATGGGTGGACCAGTCAACAAAGCAGCTTATGTATTTGGTACAAGTACACTGGCAAGTACTGTTTCAACTGGTGGTTCTCCAGTCATGGCAGCGGTTATGGCAGCTGGTATGGTTCCACCGCTTGCAGTATTTGTTGCAACTCTACTTTTCAAAGATAAATTTACTACTGAAGAACGTGATTCTGGTTTGACAAATATCGTCATGGGGCTTTCTTTCATCACAGAAGGTGCGATTCCTTTTGGAGCTGCTGACCCAGCCCGTGCAATTCCAAGCTTTATCGTCGGTTCAGCTCTTACAGGTGCACTTGTCGGTCTATCTGGTATCAAACTCATGGCTCCTCACGGAGGAATCTTCGTAATTGGTTTGACAAACAACCCAATCCTTTACCTTGTGTATGTTTTGATTGGTGCAGTTGTCAGCGGTATTCTTTTCGGATATTTGCGTAAACCACTGGAAAAATAAAACATGGACGAAAGAATCTTGATGGTTTGTCAAGGTTCTTTTTGCCATAATTTGAATAGATGGGATAAGATCATGAAAACATATACAGATAAGTTAGTTGTGAATATGAGTGCAGAAATTGCTTGGGAAGCATTGAAAATGATGGATAAATGGCTTCCTAATTTATCAACAAATCAAGCCATTCACTTTGAAGGTGGAGAAGACTTTTTCTACGAAGGAAGAAAGTACGATATTGTGACAAAAGAAGGGATAAAAATATCTTGCGAAATAAGCGAGGTCAATGAGGAAGCCTTTTGGATTGAGATACATGCGAGACACTCTCACTTGCGTTCGATTTTAAATTGTCAAGTGATTCCTTTGACTTCTTCGAGCTGCCAATTGGTAAGAACACAATCTTATCAAGGCTTTGTTGGATTTTTATTTAATCTATTCTTTAAGCGTAGAGAAACAGGTGAAACGAGTAAGTACTTGGAAGTATGGAAAAATTACGCCCAGAATCAGCTTCAGACTTTGTGAGAATTCGTCACCATCTCCTAGTGAATAAAGTTATGAATATAATTATCGCTAGAAAGATACATCAAATTATGTTATAATGGACTATCGTATATTTTTAGGAGAATAGTAATGGAATTACAACGTGAACAAGAATTTGTCAGCCAGTATCATTTTGATGCACGCAATTTTGAATGGGAAAAAGAAAATGGAACCCCGGAAACAAAAGTTGACGTGAATTTTCAGCTGATTGAAAGAAATGAAGAAAAGAATTCAACATCCATGATTGTGATTTTGACTTTCATGATTGTGTTTGATCGTTTTGTAATTAGTGGAACGATCACGCAGACAAATCATATTCAAGGACGTTTGGTGCAGGAACCTAGTGAATTTGAGCATGAAGAAGTGGAAGAATTGGCGCGTCCTTGTTTGACTATGCTCAATCGCTTGACGTATGAAGTGACGGAGATTGCGCTAGATTTACCAGGTATTAATTTGGAGTTCTAATGATGAAATTAGCGGTTATAACGGATTCGTCCGCTTTTTTACCGGATAGCCTTCGTGGAAATGACCATCTTTTTGTGCTCAATATTCCAGTAGTGATTGCTGGAGAGACTTATGTGGAAGGAAAAAATCTGACAGCCAGTGAGTTTTATGAGAAAATGGCTGCTGCAGATGAATTGCCAAAGACAAGTCAGCCTAGTGTGGCAGAGTTAGAGGAGACGTTGACGCGCCTTGCTGGCGAGGATTACACGCATGTGCTGGGGCTCTTTTTATCCAGTGGGATTTCAGGATTTTATCAAAATATCCAGTATCTCAAGGACGAGTTTCCTGACTTGAAAATCGCTTTTCCTGATTCAAAAATCACCAGTGCTCCGCTGGGTCTCATGGTTGAAAATGCTTTGACTTGGGCTGCGGAAAGACAGGATTTTGAAGAGATTTTGCTCAAGATTCAGAGACAAATCGATGGAACCAGTGCCTTTATCATGGTTGACGATCTCAATCATCTGGTTAAGGGCGGTCGTTTGTCCAATGGCGCAGCTATTTTGGGCAATCTCCTGAGTATCAAGCCGATCCTGTATTTTAACGATGCAGGTGTCATCGAAGTCTTTGAAAAGATTCGGACAGAAAAGAAAGCGATTAAGAGATTGATTGAAGTAGTGGAGGAAAAAACTGCCTCTGCTTCTTATCAGGTCATGGTGATTCACGGGAATGCTGAAGAGAAGGCGGAAAGCTTACGCCAGCAGCTGATAGAGGCTGGCATAGCGGACGATATTCCTCTTGCTACCTTTGGTAGTGTGATTGGAACTCACCTGGGCGAGGGTAGTGTCGCTTTGGCCTACATTCCGCTGGTCTAGAGTTTTGTAGAGCGGTTAGTCAAGAATAGAGAGAGGTTCTAGATGAGTATAAAAGTCATTATTGCTGGTTTCAAGGGAAAGATGGGACAAGCAGCCTATAAAATGGTAACAGAAGATCCTGAGTTGGCATTGGCCGGTCTACTAGATCCTTTTACAGATGAAAAGGAAGTAGCGGGAGTTCCAGTTTTCAATACCAAAGAAGAACTTGCTGGTCTTCAGGCAGATGTCTGGATTGACTTTACGACTCCCAAAGTGGCTTATGAAAATACTCGCTTCGCTCTTGAGAATGGATTTGCTCCGGTGGTCGGAACGACTGGTTTTACGCCTGAGCAGATTGAAGAATTGACTGAACTATCGCGTCAAAAGGGACTTGGTGGATTGATTGCCCCGAATTTTGCTCTAGGGGCCGTTTTGCTTATGCAGTTTGCAGCCCAAGCAGCCAAATATTTCCCAGACGTGGAGATTATCGAACTGCATCATGACAACAAAAAAGATGCACCGAGCGGCACGGCTATCAAAACAGCTGAATTAATCAGTCAAGTTCGGACGAGTAAGCAGCAGGGAGCGACCGACGAAGAAGAATCGTTGGCTGGCGCCCGTGGAGCTGCCTTTGACGGTATGCGGATTCACTCAGTGCGTTTGCCGGGATTGGTGGCCCATCAGGAAGTTATCTTTGGTAGTCAGGGAGAAGGACTGACTTTGCGGCATGACTCCTATGATCGGGTTTCCTTTATGACTGGGGTAAATCTGGGTATCAAAGAGGTAGTGAAGCGCTCTGAATTGGTCTATGGATTGGAACATTTACTATGAGATTAGAGAAGATGCCTTCTGAGTTTCAGGAGGCTTTGCCAGTATTAGAGAAGATTAAAGAGGCTGGTTTTGAGGCTTATTTTGTCGGTGGTTCTGTACGAGATGCTCTGTTGAATCGGCCGATTCACGATGTGGACATTGCTAGCTCAGCCTATCCCGAGGAAATCAAAACAATCTTTCCACGGACTGTCGATGTTGGCATTGAGCATGGGACGGTTCTGGTCTTGGAAGGCCAGGGAGAATACGAAATAACGACCTTTCGGACTGAGGATGTCTATGTGGACTACCGCAGGCCTAGTCAGGTCTCTTTTGTGCGCTCTTTAGAAGAAGACTTGAAGCGCAGGGATTTTACAATCAATGCTCTTGCTTTAAACCAAGAGGGGGAGATTGTAGACCTCTTTAACGGTTTGGCAGATATGAAAAATCGCACTCTGCGGGCAGTGGGAGTAGCTGCAGAGCGTTTCAATGAAGATGCTCTCCGCATCATGCGAGGCTTTCGTTTTCAGGCTGGTTTAGACTTTGATTTGGAAGACTTGACCTTTCAGGCTATGGCAGATTGCGCGCCGCTTTTGGAGAAGATATCGGTAGAGCGGATTTTTATCGAGTTTGACAAGCTCTTGATGGCACCTTTCTGGCGAAAAGGTCTGGAGAGCCTGCTCAAAGCTGCTGCCTACGACTTTCTTCCTGATATGAAACATTCAGCAGAAGCTTTGCAGGAATTATTAGACCGTCTAGCAGGAGATTTTCAATTTTTTAGTTCCGAGCAGGCTTGGGCTGCGCTTTTGCTGGCTTTGAAGGTAAAAGATGTTCGTAAGTTCTTGAAACATTGGAAAACGTCCAATGACTTTCAAAAGCGAGTGAATCAGCTGGTAGCTGTTTATAAGATTCGACAGGAACGGAGTCTTTCCAAGCGTGATTGCTATCAGTATGATTTGGATTTGATTTTGCAGGCAGAAAGTTTGAGACAGGCAGCAGGCTTGCCAGTTGAGTTTGAGGCTATTGAAGCGACACATGCTGCTCTGACTATTCATGACAAACATGAGATTGTGGTGACGGGCAGTCATTTGATCCGAGATTATGGCTTTAAACCCGGACCAGAATTGGGACAAATCCTGACTAAAATTGAATGGGCCATTGTCGACGGAGAATTGGCAAATAGCAAGAAAGAGATTATGAACTTTATTAAGGAGCAAGTTGGATGAGTGACTTTATCGTTGAAAAGCTGAGTAAGTCTGTCGGGGATAAGACAGTCTTTCAAGAGATTTCTTTTATCATTCACGACTTGGATCGGATCGGACTGATTGGGGTCAATGGGACAGGAAAAACCACTCTTTTGGATGTCTTGTCTAGCAAATCAGGCTTTGATGGTGATGTATATCCCTTTTCAGCAAAATCTGACTATAAAATCTCCTATTTGACTCAGGAACCAGACTTCGATGAAGAGAAGACAGTCTTGGATACTGTTTTGTCCAGTGATTTGCGAGAAATGCAGCTTATTCGAGAATACGAGTTGCTCATGGCAGCTTATGATGAAGCCAAGCAAGCTCGTCTAGACAAGGTCATAGCAGAAATGGATTCGTTGCATGCTTGGGAGATTGAAAGTCAGGTAAAAACCGTCCTATCCAAGCTCGGTATCTCGGATTTGGCAGCAAAAATCAGCCAGCTTTCTGGTGGTTTACGCCGGCGAGTTCAGTTGGCGCAGGTTTTGCTTTCCGAAGCAGACTTACTACTGCTAGACGAGCCGACCAACCATCTGGACATTGATACGATTGAATGGCTGGCAAATTTTCTCAAGAACTCAAAGAAAACCGTCCTCTTTATCACCCACGACCGCTATTTTTTGGACAATATTTCCACGCGGATTTTTGAATTGGACGGCGGGAGCTTGATTGAGTATCAGGGCAATTATCAGGACTATGTCCGACTAAAGGCTGAGCAAGATGAGCGCGATGCTGCCTTGCTCCATAAGAAACAGCAGCTTTACAAGCAGGAGTTGTCTTGGATGCGCCGTCAGCCTCAGGCGCGGGCGACCAAGCAGCAGGCACGTATCAATCGTTTCCATGATCTTAAAAGTGATTTGGCTGGTCAGACCAATCAGACGGACCTAGAGATGAACTTTGAAACCAGTCGTATTGGAAAGAAGGTTATTGAGTTTCAGGATGTGGATTTTGCATACGGAGACAAGCAGATTTTGTCCCATTTCAATCTCTTGCTGCAAAACAAAGATCGACTGGGCATTGTCGGAGATAATGGAGTGGGCAAGTCTACTTTGCTCAATCTAATTGCTGGTCAGTTGCAGCCTCAATCTGGTCAGGTCATAATTGGCGAGACAGTCCGAGTGGCCTACTTTTCTCAGCAGATTGAAGGGCTGGATGAGTCCAAGCGGGTCATCAATTACTTGCAAGAAGTGGCGGAAGAAGTTAAGACAGGGAGTGGCACAACATCCATTGCTGAGCTATTGGAGCAGTTTCTCTTTCCTCGCTCAAGCCACGGTACTTTGATTGAGAAGTTGTCTGGCGGAGAAAAGAAGCGGCTCTACCTGCTCAAACTTTTACTTGAAAAGCCCAATGTCCTGCTTCTGGACGAGCCGACCAATGATTTGGATATCGCAACCTTGACGGTCTTAGAAAATTTCTTGCAGGGCTTTGCAGGACCAGTGATCACAGTTAGTCACGATCGCTATTTCCTAGATAAGGTAGCCAGCAAGATTTTAGCTTTTGAAGATGGACAGGTCAGAGAGTTTTTTGGAAACTACACGGACTATCTGGATGAAAAGGCTTTTAGACAATCCAGCGCAGCTATTTCCCAAAAGAAAGAAAAGGAAAAGCCAGTCAAGGCGCGGGAGCAGAAGAAGCGGATGAGCTACTTTGAAAAGCAAGAGTGGGAGACCATCGAGGCGGATATCGAGGAGCTGGAGGCACGTATCGCCGCCATTGAGACGGAAATGGAGCAGAACGGCTCGGACTTTACTAAGCTTTCGGAACTTCAGAAGGAGCTGGATGACAAGAATGAGCAGCTTCTTGAAAAGTATGAGCGCTATGAGTATCTGAGTGAGTTGGAGTAGCACAGTTACATAGTACATTCGTTATGGATACAAGTTTGTGAGGGAGAATGATGGAAATTAGGATTTATAGCCAGCCTAGTCAGGAAATCAAGGAGCTGCTCTTTGAGCTGGTTCAAAGCTGTCAGGTAGCAGATGGGACTTATCGTCTTCCTTATCTGGATAACGCCTATAATTTTGATGCGGAAATGCCAGCCTTTTTTCTGGCCAATCTAGATCATCAAACGGTTGGTTTTTTATCGGTTTATGCGGATGAGCCGGGGCAAGCAGAGGTATCTGTCTATGTATTGCCCGACTATCGCAGACAAGGCATAGCGAGCGCCCTTTTACAGGAATTTTCCAAAATTGCAGAGAAATACGATTTATCCCAAAACGAATACATCAGTGAAGTCAAGTTTTTAACAGACCATCCGACCTTTGCTGAGAAGTTTGACTATGATTTGAAAGAAACGGAAATCTGGCTGGAGCAGGCGGCGGGGACTTTCCCTGAAGAAGAAAAAGAAGGCGTGAAATTTTTACTTGGGAAAAAGGAAATGGTTGCGGAGATTGCAGCGTTTCAGTCTCAGATTTTTGAAATGCCGATGGATACTGCACTTCACTATGCTAGTCAAGTGCTGGAGAGTCCAGATAGCCTGCTCTATGTCCTGAAAAAGGACGGTCAAATCGTGGCGTCTTGCTCAGTTGATACAAGTTTTGGTAGCAATTATTTGTTTGCCCTAGCTGTGAATCAGGCCTTTCAAGGACAGGGCTTAGGGAGTCACCTAGTCAGGTCTATCCTGAAAGACCTTGCTAGCCGCAATGGACAAGTCTGTCAAATCGTCGTAGAAGCCCAGAATACAGGTGCCATGAGGTTGTATGAAAAATTGGGCTTTAAACGAAAGTCGGAAACAGTTTATTTAAAGAGAAAATAAAAAGATTAACCTTCAGAGAAAAGTGCTATGGAGGTCAGGAGATCTGTTTATGATAAAGAGAAAAGAGCCATCCTTAGTCCGGGCTGGCTTGGTGCTAGGCTTACTAGCCTTGGGAAATTTAGTCGGTGATGTCAGTCAGTTCTTGCGCTATCTTTTAGCAAGTCTGGCATTCTTGTTTTTCCTTCATCTAGTGGTGGGAATGCTGACGCATACCAAGCAAGTCAAAGAGCAGCTGGGGCAAGCATTAGTAGCCTCTGTCTTCCCGACTTTTTTCATGCAGGGAATGGTGGCTTCGACCTATCTAGCGACCTGGTCTTTTTTGGGAAATTTTGCCCGAATTAGTGCGCAAGTGCTGTGGTGGCTGAGCTTTAGCGGGCTGGTTTTCTTGATGTCCTATTATATTATAACTTTTGTATTTCCTTTCAAGTGGGAGAATGTCTTTCCAGCTTGGACGGTTTTATTTGTCGGGATCGGTGTCGCTCCCCTGACAATTGCAGTTCCCCAGCAGTTGGCTTTGGGGCAGCTGGTCTTTTGGTATGGACTTTTAGCGACTATCTTGGTATTGCCAATCGTCCTTTATAAAACTTATAAAATCGGCTTAGCAGAGAATGTTCGTCCAAACGCGACAACAATTTGTGCGCCTATTTCCTTGATGACAGCGGCTTATGTGGCTACTTTTCCTCAGCCCAATCCTGTCTTGTTGAGCTTGCTCTTGATTTCAGGACAATGCTTTTATGCCTTTATTTTATGGCAACTTCCTCGTTTGCTCAATCGTCCTTTTTCAGCAGGATTTTCTGCCTTTACCTTCCCCTTGGTCATTTCGGCTGTGGCCTTGAAGCAATCTTTAAATGCATTGAATCTTGGTCGAGCTGGGCAAATTCTGCTTACTTTTGAAGTCTTAATAGCCCTGCTCGTCGTTCTTTATGTCACCTTCTTGTATGCAAAGGATATTTTGGGCAAATGAGGCAGATTTCAGAGATGTATTTCCAAGAGGAAAGTCACTGCCTACCTTTGAGGAAGGCTGAGTTTATGATATAATTAGGAGTATTTGTAAAAGGAAAAAGATATGAATATTCAACAATTGCGTTATGTAGTGGCCATTGCCAACAGCGGAACCTTTCGTGAAGCAGCAGAAAAAATGTATGTCAGCCAGCCCAGTCTATCTATCGCGGTGCGAGATTTAGAAAAGGAACTGGGATTTAAGATTTTCCGCCGGACGAGTAGCGGAACCTTTCTGACTCGGCGGGGCATGGAATTTTACGAGAGAGCTCAGGAATTGGTCAAGGGCTTCGATGTTTTCCAAAATCAATATGCTAATCCTGAAGAGGAAAAGGATGAATTTTCCATTGCTGGTCAGCACTATGACTTTTTGCCGCCTTTGATAACAGAGTTTTCTCAGCGCTATCCTGACTACAAGAATTTTCGGATTTTCGAGTCTACGACCGTGCAGATTTTGGATGAAGTAGCCCAAGGCCACAGTGAGATTGGGATTATTTATCTCAATAATCAGAATAGCAAGGGCATCATGCAACGGATTGAAAAGCTAGGCTTGGAAGTCATCGAGCTAATTCCTTTCCAGACCCACATTTATCTGCGGGAAGATCATCCTCTGACTCAAAAGGAAGAGTTGGTCATGGAGGACTTGGCAGATTTGCCGACGGTTCGCTTCACTCAGGAAAAGGACGAGTATCTCTATTATTCAGAGAATTTTGTCGATACCAGTGCCAGCTCCCAGATGTTTAATGTAACGGACCGGGCTACGCTGAATGGGATTTTGGAGCGGACGGATGCTTATGCGACTGGATCTGGCTTTTTGGATAGCAACAGTGTAAATGGCATCACTGTCATCAAACTCAGAGACAATTTAGACAATCACATGGTTTATGTCAAGAGGGAAGATGTAGAGTTGAGTCAGGTCGGCGAAGCTTTTGTAGCTGTTATGAAAGAATATTTTGCACAGAAAAGAGAAGTATGAAACGAAAGATTACCATTCCTTTTTTAGTTGTTCTTTTGATTGCTCTCGATCAAGCGGTCAAGTATTATATTGTTTCCAATTTTTCCTTGGGGCAGGTCAGGAAGTTTATCCCTAAGATTGTCAGTTTGACCTACCTGCGAAATACTGGTGCCGCCTTTTCTATCTTGGAAAATCAGCAGTGGTTTTTCGCCTTGATTACTTGTGCTGTGCTTGGAGCAGCTGGTTGGTATTTGCTTAAAAATATTCAGGGCTCCAAATGGTTGCTGACGGGACTCATTCTAATTATTGCTGGTGGCTTGGGCAATTTCATTGACCGAATTCAGCAAGGATTTGTAGTGGATATGTTCCAGCTAGATTTTGTCAATTTTGCTATTTTTAACGTAGCGGATATGTACCTGACTGTTGGAGTAGCGATTTTATTACTGGTGATGTTGAAGGAAGAAACAAATGGAATTGAAAATTGATGCAGTAGCCGCAGGCCTGCGTTTGGATAAGGCAGTGGCGGACCTGACTGAGCTATCCCGTGGTTTAGCCAATGAACAGATAAAAAATGGCCAGATTTTGGTTAATGGAGAGGCAAAAAAAGCCAAGTATGCTGTCAAAGAGGGCGATGTCATTTCCTATGAAGTACCTGAGCCAGAGGTAGTTGAGTATGTGGCAGAGGATCTTCCGCTAGAAATCGTCTATCAGGATGAGGATGTTGCCGTCGTCAACAAGCCGCAAGGCATGGTGGTTCATCCTTCAGCTGGCCATACCAGCGGTACTCTGGTCAATGCTCTCATGTATCACATCAAAGACCTTTCTGGCATCAATGGTGTGTTGCGCCCGGGAATTGTCCATCGGATTGATAAGGACACTTCTGGACTTTTGATGATTGCCAAGAATGATCAAGCCCATCTTGCACTTGCAGACGAACTCAAGGATAAGAAATCCCTGCGTAAATATTGGGCGATTGTCCATGGAAATCTGCCTAACGACCGCGGAGTGATTGAGGCGCCGATTGGCCGTAGTGAAAAAGACCGCAAGAAGCAGGCGGTTACAGCCAAGGGGAAACCCGCTCTGACACGTTTCCAAGTTTTGGAACGTTTTGGGGACTATACCTTGGTTGAGTTACAGCTGGAGACGGGGCGGACGCATCAAATCCGTGTCCACATGGCTTATATCGGCCATCCAGTCGCTGGAGATGAGGCCTATGGACCTCGTAAGACCCTGAAGGGCCATGGTCAATTTTTGCATGCGCGAACACTGGGCTTCACCCATCCTCGGACTGGCGAAGTGCTGGAATTTACGGCTGAAGCGCCAGCTATTTTCCTAGAAACTCTTGAAAAACTCAGAAAAGTCCATGACTAATCGTCTCCGTATTTATGAGACTCTAGATAAATGGAAAATTAAGTCGACTGTCTTGGTTACAGTCGTTTTTATTTTCGACAAATCATGATATAATAAATAGAATACCCTAAAAGGAAGAGAAAAATGAAGTTAGAAGATTTGAAAAAACGTCAGGAGAAGATTCGCAATTTCTCCATCATTGCCCATATTGACCACGGGAAATCAACCTTGGCTGACCGGATTTTGGAGGCGACAGAAACGGTTTCCAGCCGGGAAATGCAGGCTCAACTCTTGGACAGCATGGACTTGGAGCGGGAGCGCGGTATCACCATTAAGCTTAATGCCATCGAGCTCAATTATACTGCTAAGGACGGCGAAACCTATATCTTCCACTTGATTGATACACCGGGACACGTGGACTTTACCTATGAGGTGTCACGATCATTGGCGGCCTGTGAAGGAGCCATTCTGGTTGTGGATGCTGCTCAGGGGATTGAAGCTCAGACTCTTGCTAATGTTTATCTAGCGCTGGACAATGACTTGGAAATCCTGCCAGTTATCAATAAGATTGACCTGCCAGCTGCGGATCCAGAGCGGGTGCGGGCAGAGATTGAAGATGTGATTGGTCTGGATGCTAGCGAAGCCGTATTGGCTTCTGCCAAGGCTGGCATCGGAATTGAAGATATTTTAGAGCAGATTGTGGAAAAAGTTCCAGCTCCGACTGGAAATGTTGAAGCACCACTCAAAGCCTTGATTTTTGACTCAGTCTACGATGCCTATCGTGGGGTAATCCTGCAAGTGCGGGTGATGGATGGTGTGGTCAAGCCGGGAGATACCATTCAGCTCATGAGCAATGGCAAGAACTTTGACGTAACTGAGGTCGGTATCTTTACACCGAAAGCTATTGGACGTGATTTCCTAGCGACAGGGGATGTTGGTTATATCGCAGCTTCTATCAAGACGGTACAGGATACTCGGGTCGGAGACACAGTGACCTTGGCGAACAATCCAGCATCTGAGCCCCTGGACGGCTACAAGCAGATGAATCCGATGGTATTTGCGGGGCTCTATCCGATTGAGTCCAATAAATACAATGACCTGCGTGAGGCGCTTGAAAAGCTCCAGCTAAACGATGCCAGTCTGCAGTTTGAACCAGAAACATCTCAGGCATTGGGATTTGGATTCCGCTGTGGTTTCTTAGGCTTGCTGCATATGGATGTTATTCAGGAGCGTTTGGAGCGGGAATTCAATATTGACTTGATTATGACGGCTCCGTCTGTTATCTATAAGGTTAATCTGACAGATGGTGAAGCTATTGATGTCTCTAATCCGAGTGAGTTTCCGGATCCGACCAAGATTGATTCCATTGAAGAGCCTTATGTCAAGGCGCAGATTATGGTGCCGCAGGAATTTGTCGGAGCGGTGATGGAGTTGGCTCAGCGCAAGCGCGGTGACTTTGTGACCATGGACTATATTGACGATAATCGGGTCAATGTTATCTATCAAATTCCACTTGCTGAAATTGTCTTTGACTTCTTTGACAAGCTCAAGTCCTCTACTCGTGGCTATGCTAGCTTTGACTATGAAATCTCTGAGTATAGCTCATCCAAGCTGGTTAAGATGGATATCCTCCTCAATGGCGACAAGGTTGATGCCCTTAGCTTTATCGTTCACAAGGAATTTGCCTATGAGCGTGGTAAGCTGATTGTAGACAAGCTCAAGAAAATCATTCCTCGTCAGCAGTTTGAAGTACCCATTCAGGCAGCCATCGGACAGAAAATCGTGGCTCGGACTGACATCAAGGCTCTGCGTAAGAATGTTTTGGCCAAGTGTTATGGTGGTGATGTTTCCCGGAAGCGCAAACTCCTAGAAAAACAAAAAGCTGGTAAAAAACGGATGAAAGCAATCGGATCTGTCGAAGTCCCACAAGAGGCCTTCCTCAGCGTTTTGAGTATGGATGAGGATTAAAGTTGACATTAATCGCCTGAGCTCAGCATTACAAAACGAAGGAAAACAGTCGATCTGCTCCTAAAAATAAATAGGGAAGCAATCTTGAAACGTTCGATGTTATCTATAATGTTTGGATAGTATGGAAATATAGATAGTTAGGGCTCACGTAGTCTAAAAAGGAGATTTGTTATGGCAAAAAAATATTTTCTTAGTTTTTTGACAGTTCTGGTTGGTTTGTCTCTGGCTTCTTGTGGCCTTATTAAAAATTATGGTAATCGGAAATCGTCTACTTCTAGTAGTACAACTAGTCAAGTTTCTCAAAAAGATAGCAGCAAATCTGCTAAGCCTAGTGACAAAGATGTTTCTACTACTACCAAAACCAAACGTATTGGCTCGGCTGACTATGGTTATATCGATATTCCAAGTAATTGGATTAAGTTCACCGACTTAGATGGTGGCGACAGCGTTCAGTTCACAGATGGCTCGGCTTATAATATCGTTACTATGAATGGCTATACTAGAGAAAAAGCTCATGTCCAAGATGGGGAAACTTTCAATGCTGAGTTAATTGCCCAGCGACTGGCCTATAGTTGGAATGATAATAAAGATGTAGAAAAAATGTGGGGAGCAAAATCCACTGTTTCTGGCAATGAAGCTTTCCAACTGAATGTAATTATGAAATCAGGGCAGTTAGTTGTTTCTTGGGTTTTCCAAAAAGACGACAAAGTATATTTGATCTCTTTTGAAGGCGACCGAAAAACTCTGGCTTCTGTCATCTCATATATAGAGGAAACATGGAGCCTTGACGAAAAAGGGCCAACTAACAATCTTTAAAACAAAGTAAATGAGAGTGGGACAGAAATCGGTAATTCGTTAGAATTCGATTTCGTCGTCTCACCTCCGCACAGTTGAGTAGGGCTGTAAAAGCTGATGAAATCAGCGTAGTAGAGCCCACTCAACCACTGCGTCTTGCTCGATAATCCAAAGACAATTGAGAGGCTAGGACTTTTGTCCCAGTCTCATTTTTTTGAGATTTATGATATAATGCTAACGAAAATTAACTGATTAGAAAGTAGTTTATGACTCAAGAAATCGACCTTGAAAAGTACCATCAGCTAGCCCTGCAGAAGCAGAAAGAGCATCGAAAATTTTTGGCTAGTCTCAAGAAAAAGCCACCAAAAAACCTCGATAAGATTGCCCAGCAGATCCATGATGAGGTCTTTGAGGAGATTGACTGTACAGCCTGCGCCAATTGCTGTAAGACTTTAGGACCAGATTTTAAAGAAGCCGACATTGTCCGCATTGCCAAGTATTTCAAGATGAAGCTGCCGGCTTTTGAAGAGGAGTTTCTGCAGGTGGACGAAGACGGTGACAAGGTTTTCAAGGCGATGCCTTGTCCTTTTTTAGGTGGAGACAATCTCTGCTCAATCTACGAGGTCCGTCCCAAGGCTTGCAGAGAATTTCCCCATACAGACCGAAAAAAGATTCATCAGATTAATCATCTGACAATTAAAAATACCCTGACCTGTCCAGCGGCCTATCTCTTTGTGGAGAAGCTGCGGGAGAGATTGTAGAAATCCCCTAAATCTTGTACAAAAATTCTAGGGCGGAAGTATCTGAGATCTGTTAGACTATAGTTAGAATTGAACACGGCCTAAAAGCTGTGTGAAAAAGATGAAATTTTCTCGGAGCAGGAGCCCCTCCGTCAATTTTCCTATTTTCACTTTGCTTTTAACGGCCTTAGTATCTTTTATGAGGTGAAAAAGAATATGATGAATCAATTCAATCGAACCATGGAATATCTGGAAAGCAAGTTGGACTCGGAAGTGGACTTTCAGAAATTCCAGCAGCTGTCGGGTTATTCTTATGCTCTCTTCAGCAGGCTCTTTTCTATTCTAGCAGATATGACTTTAGCGGAATACCTACGCAATCGCAGGCTGTCAGAAGCTGTGACGGATTTGCGGGAAAGCTCTGAGAAGGTTATTGATATAGCACTGAAATACGGCTATGAGTCTTCGGATGCCTTTAGTGCAGCCTTTAAGAAATTCCATGGTGCGACTCCCTCAGAAGTTCGAAATGGAAAACCTTATCGGGTCTTTCCTAGACTTCAATTATCCTTAAAGATTACAGGAGGAAAGAACATGGATATCAAGATTCAAAAGAAACCTGCTTTTACTGTGGCTGGCGTCCTATTGGAAGCTATTGACAATAGCCAGTGCCCATCTGCTTGGGAGCAGCTCTATGCAAATCACAGCTTTGAAAGCTTAGAAAGTATGGGCAGTGGCCAATCCTTTGGCCTCTGCTCTGATGTCAAAGAGGGTGAAATCATTAACTACATGGCGGCTTATGATGTGACGGATAAAGCGAAAGCAGAAGCCCTAGGCCTTTCTATCAAGGAAATCCCAGCAGCTGAATATGCCATCGTACCAGTCAAGGGGGCTATACCTGCCAGCATCCACCATGCTTGGAAATATGTTTTGGAAGTCTTCTTCCCAGAAACAGGTTATTGCCACTCAGGAGCACCAGACTTTGAAGTTTACACCGAGGGAGACATGTCCTCCCCAGATTATCAAATGGAACTCTGGATTCCAGTGGTGAAATAGATTAGAAATCAGCCGTTCATTTTTGAGCGGTTGATTTTTTGTGCATTGTGGTATAATGTCCACACTTTACTTAGCAGTCCTAATTTTATATATAGATTGAGTCTCAGATCGCTCTTTTAAATATCAGCAATACATATGACTTTGAATAACTCGCTTCAACTCATTGTTTTATGAGTAATTTAAAAAATATATTTTTCGATGATTGTTTCATGCCTAATTAGGTAAATTAGCCATTCTTCGCGCGGTCGTATTTATATTTTCATCGTTTGAGGGAAGATCTTACCGTTTGCAAATTGATGGTTAAGTCGATATATTCTTCCTTCTCAAATATTTTCTAAATCACTTAATCTTTTTAAAGATAAGAACCGCTTTCTAATTAATCAAAGACTACTTTAAATTTTTCAACTCTTGATAACATGAGAAAATCTCCGTAAAATGATTCAATTTATTATAGCAAAAATATACAATCTATAGAGTTAGGATTAAATGAAATTGACATTTGAAAGCGCTAAATGTATAATTTTTGTTAAACAAGAAAGAATGAGGTAACGATATGAATAAAACAGAATTACTGTTACAAAGACTAGATGAGATTGGTCAGTCTCTAAAAGATTCGAACCAAGCACTAGCTTTGCTGGCACTTGGTTCTTGCGGAGCAGAAAGAGAACGATTGGATCAGTACTCAGATTTAGACTTCTTTGTTATTGTAAAAGATGGCTACAAGCAGGCCTATATCCAGGACCTAACCTGGTTAAGTAAGCTAGAACCAATTGCATTTCACTACCAAAATACAGTGGACGGACATAAAGTTCTATTTGAAGATGATGTCTTTTGTGAATTTGCTATCTTTGAAGCTCATGAACTAGTAAACATTCCCTTCGCTGAAGGCAAGGTTATCTGGAAGGAGGTCGGTTTTGATGGAACAATCTGCCAGCCACAAAGATTGCCATCAAAAGAAAATAGAGACCGTGAATGGCTGTTGGGAGAAATTTTATGCAACCTATATATAGGACTAGGTCGCTATCAACGAGGGGAAAAATTGGCTGCTTATGATTTCATCCAAAACAGATCTGTCAAGCTCTGGACTGAACTAATCAATTTGGAAAAAACTTCTAAATCTAATTTTATAGATATTTTTAACAGCAACAGACGATTTGAAAAAGGTTATCCAAATGAAGCCAAACAATTACCCTACTTTTTGCAAGGTTACGAACGAATTTCTGAATCTGCTCAGGCACTCCTAGAATATCTTGATAAACACTATCCTCTTAACGCATTTATAAAAGAAAAAATTCGTAATTTATTATAAAAGAGACTTTCCAAAAAATAATCTAAATCTCAAAAGTTAGGTATCTTTGTCAACTATAATGGATTAATGAAATTTTAAAACCTGTAGAGGATAATTGATGTCCTCTCCTTTTTTATGTTCATAGTGAGAAAGATTCATTTCTTAAAGTTGCCAAAGTTATCAAATCCAAAGATATTGTATTTGATTGGTTTAATCAGAACCTAAAAAGCACCTCTAAGGTTACTTTTTTAGTTGAGCTTAGCGTTTACTTAAGCTATTGGACTGCTGGGTACAGTCTGGGTACAGTATGATATAATAAATCTACTACAATTACAGAAAGGATTTCAACCTTGTCATACAAATTTCTACTTTTCGACCTTGACCATACGCTGCTGGATTTTGATACGGCAGAAGACATTGCTCTGACTCATTTTTTGGAGAAGCAGGGCGTGACGGAGATCCAGACCTACAAAGACTATTATATTCCCATGAACAAGGGGCTTTGGAGGGATCTGGAGCAGGGGAAAATCACCAAGCCAGAGCTGGTCAATACGCGCTTTTCTCGTCTTTTTGCCCATTTTGGCATTGAGAAGGATGGATCCGAGTTGGCCCTTCTCTATCAGCAGCACATTGCTCAGCAAGGACAAACTTACGCTGGTGCTAGTGAGCTTTTGGACAGTCTGACAGCAGCTGATTATGAGATTTACGGAGCGACCAATGGTATCACGGCTATTCAGACCGGCCGTATGGCCAATTCCGACATTTCTCCTTATTTTAATCATATTTTCATTTCGGAGAAGATGGGGACTCAGAAGCCTGAAGCTTTGTTTTATAAAAAAATAGCAGAGCAGATACCAGATTTTGATCTGTCTCAGGCTTTGATGATTGGAGATTCCTTGACAGCAGATATTGCAGGCGCTAATAATGCAGGAATGGACTCTCTCTGGTACAATCCCAAGAAGCTGATTAACAATAGCAGTACGCAGCCGACTTATATGGTATCTTCCTATGAAGAAATTAAAAAATTACTACTTTGAAAAAATTTTTAAGTCTGTCAAGTTTTTTTCTTGACACCTCTTAAAAATCTGCTATAATAGAACATGTGCTAAATAGCTCAGCTATTTCACCGAAATAAAAAATAAGAAAAGAGAGAAATTTTAAAAATGGCAGTAAAAATCCGTTTGACTCGTATGGGTTCTAAGAAAAAACCTTTCTACCGTATCAACGTTGCAGACTCACGTTCACCACGTGATGGACGTTTCATCGAAACAGTTGGAACTTACAACCCACTTGTTGAAGAAAACCAAGTGACTTTGAAAGAAGATCGCGTTCTTGCATGGTTGGCTGATGGAGCTCAACCTTCAGATACAGTTCGCAATATCCTTTCAAAAGCTGGTGTTTTGAAGAAATTCCACGATTCAAAATACTCTAAATAATAGAAGTGCAGGTTGATATATGGACACGATTGAAAATCTCATTATTGCGATAGTGAAACCTTTGATTTCACAGCCAGATGCCTTAACTATCAAGATTGAAGATACACCTGAGTTTTTAGAGTATCATCTTGATCTTGATCCAAGCGATGTTGGACGTGTGATCGGTCGTAAAGGTCGTACTATCTCCGCTATAAGGACGATTGTTTACTCTGTCCCAACCGAGTACAAAAAAGTTCGCATCGTCATTGATGAGAAATAAGAAGCAGCGGGGCCATGTGTCCCGTTTTTCTATGGCCCTTAATGAAACAAGCCGTTAGGCGTAGTTGAATTTAGGGCCATTGATGCAGTTCGAGCTCTGCGAGAACCAAGTATCTCAGTTAAGACAAACGCAAATCTACACTCGAATTCAAATAAACTCGAAACGGGAGGACACATGAAGCCAGAAGATTATGCTTGGAATGCCCGTGAGCGCAAGTGTTATGAAAATGCTCAAGTGATTTTACCGAGCCCTTACAAGCTGAAAATTCTAGATGATGGTGAGAAGAGATTGGAATTGGAGCTTGTTTTGGAGGAACTTCCTCAGGGGCAACTGGCTCGATGGGCTATGAAAATGGCGTCAAGCTTTATACCGCTGATAGATACGGAAGATGAGTTTGAGAAGCAGAGGATTTTGACTCAGGTAAGAGAGGTTTTTCAGGATCGACTTGATGGGAGGGCGTCTGCCTATGAACTAAGAAAGGCTGGTTTCTTAGCTAACAAACTGTCTCAGCAAGCTCAATCACAAATCGGCAACTATGCTGCGCGTGTCTTTGCCCAAGCAGTCGCAACAGCCCATATGCGGGGATATGCTATTGTCGCAGCGGATTATGCCATCAAAGTCAGAAACTTGCAGAGTCCAGATGATTTGCGGCTGGCTGTCAAGGAAAGAAAAGGGCAGATAGAGCTGGCCTCTGCTTTTATTAGATCAGGAAAGGAAACTTTATGAAGCATTTATTTTCACGCTTGTCACCAGCGCAAAAGATTATCTTGTCTTTTCTTCTGGTGATATTCTGTGGCTCCTTGCTACTCAGTCTGCCTTGGGTGCAGACGGCAAGTTCCCAAGCGGGCTATCTGGATCATCTTTTTACAGCGGTCTCCATGGTCTGTGTGACAGGGCTTTTTACACGATCGGTTGTAGATACATACAATGTCTGGGGGCAGCTCCTTTGCATGCTGCTGATTCAGATTGGTGGTTTGGGAATCCTGACCTTTATCGGATTTTTCACCATGGAAAGTCGGAAAAAGCTCAGCCTCAAGGATCGCCGCATTCTGCGGGATAGTTTTAGTTATGGTCACAATCGTACCTTAGGTCAATTTGTCCGTTCGATTTTTATCACGACTTTTACTATCGAAGGACTGGGCGCTCTCCTTCTCATGATTCGCTTCATTCCTAAGTTTGGCCTGGGAAAAGGGATTTTTAATTCTATCTTTTTAGCTGTTTCTGCATTTTGTAATGCAGGATTTGATAATTTTGGCAATGATAGTCTACTAGGCTTGCAGACAGATGTTTTGGTCAATATCACCTTGGCTTTCCTCATCATTACTGGCGGACTTGGTTTTATGGTCTGGTTTGACTTGGCGACCAAATTAGGAGGAAAACAGAAGGGGCTGCACTTTCATACTAAGGTAGTCTTGCTACTGACTGCTGGTCTCCTCGTCTTTGGGACGGTCTCGAGTCTCTGGACGGAGTATAATAATCCTGGAACGATTGGCAATCTTTCCTTTGGCGATAAGCTACTGGTCAGCTTTTTCCAGACAGTCAGCATGAGGACAGCTGGTTTTGCTTCCATCGATTATACGGCTGCTCGTCCAGTAACCCTGTTTATCTATCTGCTCCAGATGTTTCTAGGAGGGGCTCCGGGTGGTACAGCGGGCGGTCTGAAAATTACGACCTTCTTAGTTCTTTTGCTTTTCGCTCGTAAGGAGATTTTGGGCTTGCCACATACTAATCTCGGTCGGAGAACACTGGCTCCTCAGCTGGTGCAGAAGGCTTTTGGTGTGACAGTGATTTTTCAGCTGACATTTCTGCTTGGTCTTTTGGCTCTTGGGCTAGTGACTGATAGCAGTCATCGGTTTATTTACCTGATATTTGAGACTGTTTCGGCACTGGCTACAGTTGGTGTGACGGCCAATATCACTACCAGCCTCAATACAGCTGGTATGGTTGTGATTATGTTGCTGATGTTTATTGGACGGGTGGGGCCGCTGACTCTTATGGTCAGTCTTAACCATTACCAACCGAAGAAGGCTGCAACCTTGCATTACAGCAAGGCGGACATTATGATTGGATAGGAGAAAAGAAATGGCAAATCAAACAGTTGGAATCCTCGGCTTGGGGATTTTTGGACAGAGTATCATTGAGGCCTTGATTTCTCAAGATGTAGAAATCATTGCGATTGATAATCACGAAGAGACAATCAATCAGTATGAAGACATGATTGCCGTTGGTGTGATCGGGGACATTACCGATATGGAGCTTTTGGAGGCAGCAGACGTTGGTTCCTGTGATACGGTCGTCGTAGCGACGGGAGAAAGTCTGGAATCCAGCGTCCTAGCGGTCATGCACTGCAAGGCTTTGGGCGTAAAAAATGTCATTGCCAAGGTCAAGGATGAAGTAACCCAGCAGGTATTGGAAAAGGTGGGAGCTGATTTGGTTATCCTGCCTGAAGTGGAGGCTGGTATTTCATTGGCTAAGACCATTCTCTTTAACCATTCGATTGAGGTTTTCCAGCTGGATGACGATGTAGTGGTGGCTGAGTTTGAGCTGCCTGCTAGCTGGGTCGGGAAAACAGTTCGTGATGTAGACGCTCGTAGGCTTTATCATCTCAATATCATCGGCTATCGTCTGACAAAAAATCAGCCTTTGGAAAGCCAGTTTACTCCAGACTTTGTCTGGCCAGAAGGAGTCAGCATTATGGCTGTGACTGATAACCAGCATTTGGACGATTTACGTGAAATAGTGAAGTAGCAGCTGGGAGTCCAATCGGGACCAACTGTCGGTAGTTCTTAGGAACTCGGCACCTTACCATCATTTCATAAAAAATAGATACATAAGAGCTCTTTTAGGGCTCTTTTTTGAAACCAGTTGTAAAATTTGTTATACTATCACTAGAAAAGGAGTGATTTTATGAGCTTAACCAGCCAGATCATTACAGCAGATTTTCCAGATTTGGATAAGGTAGAAGCCTTGAATAACGAAGCTTTCCCAGAAGAGGAAAGGATACCGCTCAGTGAGTTTTTACGATATGAGGATCAGGAAGATGCTAATTTTTTCGCCTTTTATCATGAAAAAGAGTTTGTAGGTTTTGCCTTTGCCATCTCCAACGCGCAAGCCTTTTATGTTAGTTTCTTTGCGATTATGCCCCACCTGCGCAGCCATGGCTATGGTGGTGAAATTATTGAAAAGCTGGTCAATTTCTATCAGCGAACCATGCTTTTAGAAATCGAGCGCCTTGATGAGCCCTGTGACAATCTTGAGCAGCGTCAAGCTCGCTGGGATTTCTATCAAAGCAAGGGCTTCCGCTCAGCCAATGCCTTTCTGGAATATGAGGATCTTAGCTTTGAAATCCTTTATCGAGGGGAGTCTTTTGATGAAGAAGCCTATCGGGACATTTTCCACCGACTTCAGGAGGAGAATTATTTCGACTTTGAAATCAAATATAGACGTTTCAGCGATTATTAAAATGAAGTTTTATAGTGGTCAAAGGCTATTTGGAGCAACAAAAGATTGCTTTGTTTTTACTAAAAGGAGGTTAGAATGAGACTCTGGCATCAAGCATTGATTCCCAAGCTTCCCCGTCCGCAACTGTTTGGGCAGCATCGGGAATGCTGCGCCCTTCGTGGTAATGGCTGGGGCAAGAAACATGCGACCGTTGACTATGTTTTTACTCACTCTCCTTACTTGCTTTACCGCTACCATGAGCTGATTATGGAGGAGATGAGCAAGCGAGGTTATCGTGTGTCCCCAGAGTGGCTGGAGCGGGACTATCGTGGCAAGACTTGTCCAGCCTATGTGCATCTGGAAGAAATGGCTGTGTCAAGCCCTATTTACCCCGAGCATGACGCGGCTTACTATGAGGAATGCCTGCAAAATCTCAGAGAAAAAGGTATTGACTTATAGGCTATTCCGCGGTCTGATCCAGCTGCCTGCCTTGAGAAAAAGCCAGCAAAATGATACAATAAAACGAATAGTAAAAAGATTAACTGGAGTAAAAATGAATTATTTTAATGTTGGTAAAATCGTCAATACCCAAGGTCTGCAAGGTGAGATGCGAGTTTTATCGGTGACAGATTTTGCGGAAGAGCGTTTTAAAAAAGGCAATAAACTGGCACTTTTCGATAAGAAGGATCAGTTTGTTATGAATGTGGAGATAGCCAGCCATCGCAAGGCCAAGAACTTTGATATCATCAAGTTCAAGGGCATGTATCATATCAATGACATCGAGAAATTTCGTGACTTTAGTCTGAAAGTAGCCGAAGAAGACTTGGCTGATTTGGAAGATGGTGAATTTTACTACCATGAAATTATCGGCCTTGAAGTCTATGAAAATGATGTTCTGCTAGGTACGATTAAGGAGATTCTCCAGCCAGGCGCCAATGATGTTTGGGTGGTCAAACGTAAAGGTAAGCGTGATTTGCTACTGCCTTACATTCCGCCGGTGGTGCTGGGAATTGACATCGAGCAAGGTCGGGTTGATGTAGAGATACCGGAAGGACTGGACGATGAAGATTGATATTTTGACCCTCTTTCCGGAGATGTTTGCGCCCTTGGAGCACTCGATTGTGGGCAAGGCGCGAGAAAAAGGTCTCTTGGAAATCAATTATCACAATTTCCGAGAAAATGCGGAAAAATCTCGGCATGTGGATGACGAGCCTTATGGTGGCGGTCAGGGCATGCTGCTGCGGGCTCAGCCTATTTTTGATGCCTATGATGCTATTGAAAAGAAGCAGCCGCGCGTGATTTTGCTGGATCCTGCCGGACGTACCTTCGATCAAGCTTATGCTGAGGAATTGGCCAAGGAAGAGGAACTCACCTTCATCTGCGGTCACTACGAAGGTTATGATGAGCGGATCAAGACCTTGGTGACGGACGAGATTTCGCTGGGTGACTATGTCCTGACCGGAGGAGAATTGGCGGCTATGACCATGATTGATGCGACAGTTCGCCTGATTCCAGAGGTTATTGGCAAGGAAGTCAGTCACACGGATGACAGCTTTTCATCTGGACTCTTGGAGTATCCTCAGTACACTCGTCCTTATGACTATCGGGGCATGGTCGTTCCAGAAGTGCTCATGAGTGGGCACCACGAGAATATCCGCAAGTGGCGTCTTTATGAAAGTCTGAAAAAAACCTATGAGCGCCGTCCAGACTTGCTGGAAAACTATGAATGTACAGCCGAAGAAGCCAAAATGTTGGAAGAAATTCGAGCCAATAGTAGGGCTAGTGAGAACTAGTCCTTTCTATAAAGGAGCAAAATCTATATATCGATTTCTCAAAGCCACGTTTGTGGCTTTTTTTTATTTGGATAAAGAGCTGGAAAATTTTTGAAAAAATTCAAACTTCCTTCTTGACAGAAAAAATAAAAAGGAGTATTATCTTAACTAGTTAATAAACCAGTTAACAAAAGAAACTATTTTTGAAAGCAATTCTTGGGAAAGAATGTTTTGAAAATAGTTCTTTCTTTGAATGATTGCTAAACTGGTTAAGGAGTTGGAATGAAAATCAAAAAAGTTTTGATGGCCTTAAGTCTAGTCTTCCTGGGGCTTGGCCTTGCTGCTTGTAGTAAAAAGGAAGCAAGCGGTGCTGCTAGCAAACGCGGGCTCAATATTGTCACGAGTTTTTACCCGATTTATTCGATGGTCAAAGAAGTCTCGGGAGACTTAAATGATGTTCGGATGATTCAGTCGGGTGCAGGGATTCATGAATTTGAGCCGTCAGCCAGCGATGTAGCGGCTATTTATGAAGCAGATGTCTTTGTGTATCATTCTCGGACTTTGGAGTCTTGGGCTGGTAGTCTGGATCCTAGTTTACAAAAGTCCAAAGTAGCGGTCGTAGAAGCCAGCAATGGGATGCAGTTGGACAAGGTGGCCGGTCTAGAAGAAGTGTCCGCTGAGGAAGGAATAGATGAAAAGACTCTCTATGATCCACATACTTGGCTAGATCCTGAAAAAGTAGCAGAAGAGGCGCAGCTCATTGCTCAAGAATTGTCCAAGCTAGATAGTAAAAATGCGGAAACCTATCAAAAAAATGCTCAAAAATTTGCAGAGAAGGCAAAGGCCCTGAGCAAAAAATATCAAGGAGTCTTTAGCGAGCTAGATGAAAAAACTTTCGTGACCCAGCATACAGCCTTTTCTTATCTAGCCAAGCGTTTCGGTCTTAAGCAACTGGGGATTTCAGGCATTTCGCCAGACCAAGAGCCTAGTCCAAGGCAGTTGACGGAGATACAAGATTTTATCAAGACCTATAAAGTCAAGACGATTTTTGTCGAGAGCAATGCTTCTTCTAAGTTGGCTGAAACCTTGAAGAAGGCGACAGGAGTCAACCTAAAGGTGCTAAATCCTCTGGAAGCAGATCCTAAAAATGATAAGACCTATCTTGAAAATTTAGAAGATAATTTAGAAATTTTAGCCAAAGAATTAAAACATTGAGGTGATGTATGAAAAAGAAATATATTATTAGTTCAGTTGCGGCACTAGCTACACTTGGTGTGTGCGGGTATGCGATCATGCAGTATCAAGCAGATAAGCCACAAGAACAAGCAACAAATCGAGTGGCTTATGTAGAAAAGAAATCTACAAATAAGCAGGACAATAAATCTCAAAAAGCCGAGAAATTGATACCTGAGCAGATTCAGGCCAAAGAAGGCGTTACTGCTGAACAGATCGTTGTCAAGATTACGGATCAAGGCTATGTGACTTCACATGGTGATCACTATCATTACTATAATGGCAAGGTTCCCTTTGATGCAATTCTGAGTGAAGAATTGATCATGCGGGATCCAAATTATCAATTGCAGGAATCAGATATTATCAACCAAGTGAAAGATGGCTATATTATCAAGGTTGCAGGCAAATATTATCTATATCTGACCAATGCCAAAGAAACCAGTAATGTTCGTTCAGTTGATGAAATCGCACGGCAAAGACAGATTCATCCTAGCAAGGAAGAAGGCGAAGGCGGTTCAGAAGCTAAATCGAGTCAAACTGTTAGCAGAAAAACACAAGACTTCAGTCGTCCAAGTGCCGCTTATGCTGCAGGAAAGAGAACCTATCAAGCAGAAGGCACTGCATCGAGTCGGAGCAATGGCGCCTATACAACAGATGACGGCTATGTTTTCAGTCCATCTGATGTGATTTCGGATACAGGAGATGGCTTCCTTGTGCCACATGGCGGTCATATGCATTATATTCCTAAAAGTGATCTGTCGCCAGGTGAGTTAGCAGCTGCCCAAGCCTACTGGGATTCCTTGCAGCGAGGCAAGCAAGCAGCTACTCCAGCTGAAAATCCTAATACAGGAGGAGAAGCTTCTGCTCCTATAGCTAAAGCATCAGAAAATCAACATGCAGGAACCGCGACTAAGCCAGCACATCAAGCTGACAAGGGACAGACTGCTAAGCCAGCTCAACCGTCCAAACCTGCCCAAGCAGACGCTGGGCACGGAGCCAAACCAGCTGAAAAAGCAGAAGATGGACCATCAAGTTATCAAACCTTACTTGAGAAACTCTACCATACACCAAAAGAAAAACGCTATGTTGAAAAAGATGGTCTTGTCTTTGATCCAAGCAAAATCGTTAGACGGACCGCAGAAGGAGTGGCCATTCCACATGGAAATCACTACCACTTTATCCCTTACAGCAAACTGTCTGCCCTAGAAGAAGAAATAGCTCGGAACATTCCTGTTGCTGGTCAGAAGACTTATCCTAAGGCTGCTGCAAGTACACCAAGCCAGCCTAGCCAACCAGAAAATCCAAGTCAGCCAGCCAAACCAGCTGATAAAGATGAGCATGACCATGGTTTCCATGCTGAACATGTCATCTCAAAAGATGAGGAAGGTTACGTTGTCCAACACGGCGGCCATGCACATTATTTCTTCAAAAAGGATTTGACCAAAGATCAGATTGCAGCTGCAGAAGCCAACCTGGCTAAGCACAAAGATTCAAGCCAATCCAGTCAAGTCAGCACAGAATATGACCGTTTTTCTCGTGACGCCAGTGACGAAGAGAAAATCGCTTATATTTCCAAGACTTATGGCGTACCGCGTGAAGCAATTAAGATTTCAAAAGGCTTCTTTGTCTTTAATAATCCAGATCAAGACTACGATCCGACACATATCCATCCATACGCTGTTCGAAAAGAGCACGTTCGGATTCCTCTAGAAACTGGAAATCCAGAGCTGGACTTCCTAAACGAGCTTTATACAACAGCTCTGCGTTCAGGTCTGTCTCCATACAGCATTCAGGTGGAAAATGGTCAGTTTGTCATTCCGCATGGCGATCACAACCACTACATCCGTGTCCAATCCAAAGGATTGAATCTAGGTTTGAAGAACAAAATCCCAGCCTTACAATCAGCTTATCAAGAAGGAGGCTATGATGAAAAGGCTGTTCTTGAAAAGGTAGATGCCCTCTTGGCAGCTAGCCGAACCATTTATGCTAAAGACTTGCTCATGCAGCGTCGAATCGAGCTAGCTCTCGGTAATTTTGTAGAAACCATGAAGCAATTGCCAAGCAACTCAACAGAGGGCTATCTGGCAAGCCTGGATCAATTTGATAAGCACTACATTCGTGTTGATGAAAAAGCGAAAACGGAAGAGCTGACCGAAGTTGATAAAAAATATCAAGAATTGGTTGACAAGATCAAACGTTTGGAAACGGATAGCTACAATGTGAATAAAACCAGCTTGCTCGGTGAATTGCAGACAGCTAAGGTAGAAAAAAATGAAGCTAAGATGGCTGAGATTGAGCAACTATTGGAAAGTCTGCAAGATTATCAAGACCGAACAGGAGTGACCTCCGTTGAGTATCTCAAAGCTTTCTATCTTGCGGTTGATGATGCTCGTTTGCAGCCAGAACTTCGTAAGAAAGTTGCTGATTTGACGCTCAAGCTTTATAAATCTCAGGCCTTTATCGAAGCGGTCGATCTGAAAGCTCTTTTCTTGGAACTCTATCAAACCAAGCTAGAAGTTGATAAGGCTCTGGCAAGTGGTGAGGCTGCTTCAGCCAAGGATAAAACGGTTCTGGATACCGAAAAGCTGGACGATCACAGTTATAAGACGGCTATCTATGGTTTCTTGAAAGAATTGTACGGAGAATTTGCACCACAGCCTACAGAGGAAATCTCAGAAGAAACTCTCCAAGCTCTCTTCCAAAAAGGTCAAGAACTTTTGGAAAAAGTAACGGATTCGACTCTGCAAGAAAATTATCAAAAGCAACTCGCAGCACTTGGAACTGATTTGCAAGAAGCCCGCAAAGATAGAGAAACAATCTTAGCAGAAACGAAAACGCTCTTGACTCAAATCGTTGAAACATTAAAAGAACAGCAGACATCTGCAGCGCTCAAGGATAAAGAGACCTATCTGAAAATTTACAATTTGCTGATGTCCGCCCACAAGATGCTTGAGGAACAACAGGGGACAGATGAGCAATTTGCTAAGGTAGATGCTCTATTGGATAAATTATCCGATCCGAGTGTGGATAAAGCAGCCTTGCTAGCCGAAGCAGAAGCGTTCTTTAATCAGCTTCAAGCAAACAAGCCAGCTCCGACTAAAGCTAAAACTGAGACGGAGGCCAGTCCAGTTGAGGAGACTAAAGAAGAAAAACCTAGCGAGGCTTCTAAAGAGACTGTGGAGGATCCAAGCTCACCAGCCACTCCTGAAGTAGAAAAATCAAATTCAGCAGCTCCTTCAGAAAAAGAGGCCGAAAGTCAAGTGACATCAGAAGCAAATAAGCAGTAAAGAAATTTTTTCTAAATAAATGGAAATGAGGAGCGGAAGAGGCGAAAAATGCTTTAAATCCGCTCTATTTCTATATTCTCAGGATGGAGCGTTCGATTTTTGTCATAAAATTGTAATAGAATTTCTATTTAAATGATATGGTTTTGACTGGTTTAACCAGTCATTTTATGTTAGTATTATAGCATAGGACTGATTGTAAAATGATACATGTGCTATTAGAAGGAGATGTCTATGGACAAGAAAATTGGTAAATCCGTTGTAGCAACTGGCATTGCAGCGACAACGATTATTTCTGGTGCGCTTAGCCATCAGGTCAAAGCGGATGAACTCGTTGAGTCAACGGCTACTAAACCAAAGGCAACAGCAGTTACCGAGAAACCAATTACGACAGCGGATGTAGCAGAAGCGAAGGAAAAAGCAGATGCTGCCAAGAAAAATGTAAATCAGCAACAAGAGCAAACTAAGAAAGCTGAAGCAGACTTTGAAGGAGCCAAAACTGCAGTTTCAGAGGCTCAAGAGAAAGTGGCTACAGCTACTGAGAATGAAAAAGCAGCAACTGAAGAAAACATTTCTCAAGCAGAGACCAGTGTTAAAAAAGCTGAAGAAGAAGTAACAGCAAAATCAGAAACTGTCAAAGAAGCAGAAACTGCAGTTCAGGAAGCAAGTCAAGCAGTTAAAGACCAAGAAAATACAATTGCTGGTCAACAATCATTGGTGGATGTGGCAGAATCTGAGTTAAACAAAGCCAAAGAACCAGTTCACGCGGAAACTGCGGCTGTAGAAACTGCTAAAAGTCAAGAAAATCAAGCTCAGACAGCTGTGGAGCATGCTAAAAATGAACTAGTAAAAGCGGAACAGGCAACAAGTGTTGCACCACAAAATCAAGCAGAAATTCAAAACAAAATCAATCAAACTCAGGCTAACTTAGAGCAGACCAAGCAATTGATTACTGCAACAAACACAGAGTTGGTGCATGAACAGAAAAATGCAAGTACGGGGTCAGTTGATTTTCGGAATACGACCTATTCGCAATTTTTAGAGAATCTTCGAGATAATTCGAATAACGAAGCTGTAAGAAATGCTGCAGCTGATGCTTTAGCCCTTTACAAGCGTGGTCAGAATGAATTCAAGATCACTGTCGGTTCAGATCCATCTAGCCCAGCTAGCTTGGAAAATAACTTGCAGGCTTTGGAATTGGTTAAGGCTATCAATGCCTACCGTCGTAATGCAGGACTGCCAGAACTTTTGGTGGATCCATATGCCAATGTTGCCAGTCAGATTCAGACCTTGTACTTTGAAAAGGCTAACTGGCACATGGGCAAACTGATTGGCAATGAAAACGTAGCTATTAGCTTTGATCCTCAAGGTGCGGTTAATTTCTGGCATAGTGAAAAAGCCTTGTATCAGAAGATTGCTGCTCAATACGGTCTGCCAACTGATGAAAGACAACTGGATGCTAATGCCATTTATATGAAAGTGGGTGCGGAAGTCTTTGCGCAAATCGGTCACTATGTCCAAATGATGGATAACAAGGCCAATGCTATTTCTGCTGCCTATGATACTCATCCAAATCAATGGGGCACTCCACACGGAACTTCAGAAGTCGGATTCCACAATGTTCGTAATTTCAACCAAAGAGTCAATAATGGTACACTGCTAACAGTTGAAGCGATGGAGAAACTTCTCCGTGGCGGCGGCAGTCGTGGGGCTGCTTCAAGTGCCAATGTGACAGCGTTGAAGAATCGTTTGGCAGAGTTACAAGCGCAGAAAGTTAGTCAAGAGTCTAGCCTGAATCTTTTAAATAATCAGCTGACAGATTTGTCTAATGAGCAGAAAAATCGTGTGGCTACTGTTATCAAAGCTAAGCAGAATCTTGAAGCTGCTGAGAATGGTCTAGCCCTGACTCAACAAAACTTGTCAGATAAAAAGGCTGCTTTGAGATCAGCGACAGCGAGAATCGCTTCTGCCCTCTCTCCATACCAAGCTAAATTGCAGAAAGCCCAAGCAACCTTGGAAGAGGCTAAAAACCAGCTTGCAGCCTTGAAGACGGCTGAAGAAAACAAGAATGCAGCCTTGGAAGCAGCTAAAGCTGAATTGGTCGCTGCTCAAAATCGTGTGGTGGCAGCTAAGAAGAAAGTTGTAGATCTGAAAACAGCTCCGCAGCAATTGGAAAAAGCTAAGCAAGATTTGGCAAGAGCAGAGGCTGACCTGAAAGCTAAACAGGCCCTCGCTGAGACCGAAAATAAAAAATTAGCTGATTTGCAAACAGCCTATAATGAGTTGCTAGCAAATTATAATTACTTGCAAAGTCTTCTTCCAAAAGAAGAGCGTCAAGCTCTAGAGCCAGTTGTTTCAACGACTTATCAGGCAAGTGGTGTTCATAGTGTTGCAGCAACAAGTGCAGCAAATCCAAGAACTTTGACTCCGAATGAAAATCCAATTTCTCAAGATGAGAAGGATGCGCAGGTTGAACCGACAGCAAACGTAGCTGCTCAAGATCAGCCTAAGACTGATAATAATACTAGTGCTACACCAACGCCAGCAGCTCCTAAAGCTTCAGCTAACAAAGCAATCGTCCTTCCTAATACAGGAACGGAAGCTGATCAATTAGCTTTCCTTGGAATGACTCTCGGTGCAGCTCTGCTCACGGGTGCAATCAACCATCGCCGCAGAAAAACTTTATAGTATATAATAGTGAAGTGAGTGTTACAGCTCGCTTCATTTTTTATTGGTGAATTAGTTTGATTGAAAAAATTGTGGAAGAAAATTTTTTGAGACTCAAATAATTCTTAATTTAGCTAGAAAACATTCCTTTTATCTGCTTTTCAGGGGATATCATGTTATAATAGCAGAGGATTTTATACAAAGAGAGGAACTTATGACTAAAAAAGCTATTCTAATGATGACCTTTGGATCGCCAGAGGGTTATACTTTTGAGGATATTGCAGAATTTTTCACGAATATCCGTCGTGGTGTGCGACCTACTGATCAGGAGATTCAGCACCTTCATGATAATTATCAGCGTATTGGTGGCAGCCCCCTGCAACGCATCACGCGGACAGAGGTTGAGCTGGTGAAGGAAGCTTTAAAAGGAGAGTATGCTGTCTATTTTGCTAATAAATTTTCTCGCCCCTTTATTCCAGATGTTATTAAGCAGATGGAGGATGACGGGATTGAGGAATGTATCTGCTTGATTTTAGAACCGCATTATTCTTTTTACTCTGTCATGGGGTATGAAAAATTTATTACGAGCCAGACAATTAAATTCCATATTATCAAAGAATGGTATCAGGCTGAGGATTTGCTTCGCTTTTGGGAGGAAGAAATCAGGAAAATCTTGCAAACGCAAGTCAAAGATGAAAGTTTTAAGGTCATCTTTTCAGCTCATAGTGTACCAGTTTTGGCGCTTGATTTTGAAGATCCATATATTGATCAGATTATTGAAAACTCACAGTTGATTGCACATCGGCTGGGTTTGGCTCCATCTGAATATACCAATACCTGGCAGAGCGAAAGCGATATTGGCTTGCCGTGGATCAAGCCAGATGTCCTAGAATATCTCCGAGATCAGACGACTCATCCACAACATTATATCTTTGTCCCAATTAGTTTCATCAGCGAACATATCGAGGTACTGTTCGATAATGACGTGGAGTGTCAGGAATTGTGCCAAGAACTCGGTGTGGCTTATCATCGCCCACCAATGCCTAACACAGACTCCCGTCTGATTGCTGCATTATTAGCAACTATTCGTCAGCATGAAACAGAAGAGCTTCGATACATGCACCCAGAAGAAACAACCTTTGACGAATTGGCTCCTTCAGAAGAAAGTAATCAAATCTTAAGTGAAACGGAAGAACTTCAGATGCCTGAATTTGTCAAAAAGTTGATAGAGAAAAAGGGCAGAGAAAATGTCAAAATGCCTTATTTCATAAAGAAAATGTTAGAAAAAAGGGCGCAAGAATCAAAGTAAGCCTAAGATCTACCAACCTAGAAATAAACATTTGCAACGAGGAATGATCATGAATTGTTAGGGAAGTGCATGTTCTAGGAAAATGAGAAGTTTCTATTGAAAAGATAGGATTTTGGAGAAATATGTCTACAAACAAGCTAATCCAATCCAAGCTGGAACTGTTGCCGACCAGTCCCGGCTGTTACATTCACAAGGATAAAAACGGTACTATTATCTATGTCGGAAAAGCCAAAAATCTGCGTAATCGGGTTCGCTCTTATTTCCGTGGCAGCCACGATACCAAGACGGAGGCCCTGGTTTCCGAGATTGAGGATTTTGAGTTTATTGTAACCGAGTCCAACATTGAGGCTTTGCTCCTAGAAATCAATCTAATCAAGGAAAATAAGCCCAAGTACAATATCATGCTCAAGGACGATAAGTCCTATCCTTTTATTAAGATTACCAACGAAGTCTATCCGCGTCTGATTATCACGCGCCAAGTCAAAAAGGATGGTGGTCTTTATTTTGGGCCTTATCCAGACGTCGGTGCAGCCAATGAAATCAAGCGCCTGCTCGATCGAATTTTCACTTTCAAAAAATGTACCAATCCACCTGCAAAAGTCTGCTTTTATTATCATTTGGGGCAATGCGAAGCCCATACGATTTGCAAGCGGGATAGCCAGTATTTCAAGAATATGGCTCAGGAAGTGTCGGATTTTCTCAAGGGACAGGACGATAAGATTATCGATGAGCTCCGTGATAAGATGAATAAAACAGCTACAGCTATGGAATTTGAGCGGGCAGCCGAATACCGTGATCTGATTCAGGCTATTGGAACCTTGCGTACCAAGCAGCGGGTCATGGCTAAAGATTTGCAGAATCGGGATGTTTTTGGTTACTATGTGGACAAGGGCTGGATGTGCGTCCAAGTCTTCTTTGTCCGCCAGGGCAAACTTATCGAGCGTGATGTCAATCTTTTCCCTTATTACAATGATCCCGACGAAGATTTCCTGACCTATATTGGCCAGTTTTACCAAGAAAAGTCCCACCTCAAGCCCAATGAAATTTTAATTCCAGCAAACATTGACGAAGAAGCTGTTCGGGCCGTTGTGGATACCAAAGTAGTCAAGCCTCAGCGAGGCGAAAAGAAACAGTTGGTCAATCTGGCTATTAAGAATGCTCGGGTCAGTCTCCAGCAGAAATTTGACCTTTTGGAGAAATCCGTTGAGAAAACGCAGGGCGCTATCGAAAATCTAGGGAAGCTCCTTAACATTCCGACGCCCGTTCGGATTGAGTCTTTCGATAACTCAAACATCATGGGGACCAGTCCCGTATCGGCTATGGTGGTCTTTGTCAATGGCAAGCCTAGCAAGAAGGACTATCGCAAATACAAGATCAAGACCGTGGTAGGGCCGGACGACTACGCCAGTATGCGAGAGGTTATCAAGCGCCGCTATAGTCGGGTCATTCGTGACGGGCTGACGCCACCAGATCTGATTGTCATTGACGGTGGGCAGGGTCAGGTCAATATTGCTAAAGAAGTTATCCAGAACCAGTTGGGGCTGGATATTCCCATCGCGGGACTGCAAAAAAATGACAAGCACCAAACCCATGAATTGCTCTTTGGCGATCCTCTGCAAGTCGTAGAACTGTCCCGTAATTCTCAGGAATTTTTCCTCCTCCAACGCATCCAAGATGAGGTCCACCGTTTTGCCATTACCTTCCACCGTCAGCTTCGGTCTAAGAATTCCTTCTCATCGCAGCTAGATGGCATTGAAGGCTTGGGGCCAAAACGCAAGCAAAATCTCATGAAGCATTTCAAATCACTGACCAAGATTAAAGAAGCTAGTGTCGATGAAATCGTCGAAGTGGGCGTACCGCGAGCGGTGGCAGAAGCTGTGCAGGCAAAACTCAATCAAACAGAGCCATCCCGACCTTTGTTAGAAGTGGCGGAGCCTTTGGTAGGGTTGGATAGTTAATATATAAAGCAAGACCGTGTAAACGGTCTTTTGTGGCATAATTGGAAAGAAGTGAACCAAAATGGAGAGTCAATTATGATTTCTATAGAAAAGTCAAATCAGTCTGAAGTTGAAAAAATTTGCTTTCCTGCGTAAAGATTTTACAAATAAGAATGTAATGATGACACAATTTGAAGATAAATTTATGGATGTTCAGGCTAGTATGATTTCATTAGCATTGGAATAGAAAATAAGGATGCACAACTTCATGAAAAACCTCTGCAAGCTCTTTCAATTTGTGGTAAAATAAGAGTAACAGAAATTAGAAAAGGAAACCAATTATGAAATTTCTTGAATTAAACAAAAAGCGTCATGCGACGAAGCATTTCAATGACAAACCGGTGGATCCTAAGGATGTCCGTACAGCTATTGAAATTGCGACCTTGGCACCAAGTGCTCATAATAGTCAGCCTTGGAAGTTTGTAGTAGTGCGTGAGCGAAATGAAGCTTTAGCGGGTATTACCTTTGGCTCCAACCAAGAGCAAATCAAGGAAGCTCCAGTGACAATTGCCCTCTTTACAGATACGGATTTGGCTAAGCGGGCACGCAAGATCGCGCGTGTCGCTGGGGTAAAAAATTTTTCTGATGAGCAGCTGCAATTTTACATGCAAAATTTACCAGCTGAGTTTGCTCGTTATAATGACCAACAAAAGAGTGATTACTTGGCCCTTAATGCGGGTTTGGTCGCTATGAACCTCGTTTTGGCCTTGACTGACCAAGGTATTGGCTCAAATATCATCCTAGGATTTGACAAATCAAAAGTCAACCAAGTTTTGGAGATTGATGAGCGTTTCCGTCCAGAACTCTTAATTACTGTTGGTTATACAGACGACAAGCTAGAGCCTAGCTATCGTTTACCAGTTGACGAGATTATCGAAAAGCGTTAATAAAGTAAAAAATAGAAATCGCGATTTAATTTTTAAAACATACTTTAAATCGAAGTGTTTTATAGAGGTGAGAAAATGACAATTGATTTTAAAGCAGAAGTTGAAAAACGTAGAGAAGCTCTGTTGGCGGACTTGTTCAGCCTTTTAGAAATTAATTCAGAGCGGGATGATTCTAAGGCAGATAAGGAGCATCCTTTTGGACCTGGTCCTGTAAAGGCCTTGCATAAGTTCTTGGAAATTGCTGAACGTGATGGTTACCCGACTCAAAATGTGGACAATTATGCTGGTCACTTTACTTTTGGTCAAGGAGAAGAAGAACTGGGTATCTTTGCCCATATGGATGTGGTACCTGCTGGAAGTGGTTGGGATACAGACCCTTATACACCGACGATTAAGGATGGCCGTCTCTATGCCCGTGGTTCTAGTGATGACAAGGGACCGACTATGGCATGTTACTACGGTTTGAAAATCATCAAGGAATTGGGCTTGCCTGTATCTAAGCGCGTGCGCTTTGTGGTCGGGACAGATGAAGAGTCTGGCTGGAAAGACATGGAGTATTACTTTGCTCATGTAGGCCTGCCTGAGCCTGATTTCGGCTTCTCACCAGACGCTGAATTTCCGATTATCAATGGTGAAAAAGGAAATATCACAGAGTACTTGCATTTTGCTGGTGAAAATGCTGGCGCAGCACGCCTGCATAGCTTTACTGGCGGTTTGCGGGAAAACATGGTTCCTGAGTCTGGTACAGCTGTCTTGTCAGGTCATTTGCCAAATCTAGTTGATAAATTGGAGCAGTTTGCTAAGGAAAATGGGCTAGACTTTACTTATGAAGAACTAGCTGGTGGCCAAGTCACTGTGACCATTATCGGTAAGTCTGCGCACGGTGCCTCTCCTCAGTCTGGTATCAATGGTACAACCTATTTGGCCAAATTCCTAACGCAGTTTGACTTTGCTGGCCCAGCTAAGGATTATCTAGATGTAGCTGGAAATATTCTCCTAAATGACCATGAGGGTAAGAACTTGAAGATTGCTCATGTGGATGAGAAGATGGGAGCTCTGTCAATGAATGCGGGCGTTTTCCGCTTTGACGAAAATAAGGCCGATAATACAATTGCCCTCAATATTCGCTATCCTAAGGGAACCAGTCCAGAAGCTATTCAGAATGTGTTAGAGCAGTTGCCAGTTACCAAAGTGACCCTGTCTGAGCATGGACATACTCCTCACTATGTACCGATGGAAGATCCGTTGGTGCAGACCTTGCTGGCTGTTTATGAAAAACAAACGGGACTGAAAGGTCATGAGCAAGTTATCGGTGGTGGTACCTTTGGACGCCTCTTGAAACGTGGAGTTGCTTATGGTGCGATGTTCCCAGACTATATCGATACCATGCACCAGGCCAATGAATTTATCGATGTTGAAGATCTATTCCGTGCAGCTGCAATCTATGCGGAAGCCATCTACGAATTGATCAAATAAGATAAAAACTCATTTGGCTCTGCCAGATGAGTTTCTTTATAAGGAGCTGCCATGCAGACAGTAGAAAAGATTAGCAAGGCCATTATGGCCGATCCAGAAAATCAAGAATTTACAAAGCAGGGAATCAAACCACTCTTTGCAGCGCCTAAGAATGCTCGGATTAACATTGTCGGTCAAGCGCCGGGTCTGAAAACCCAGCAAGCGGGGCTTTACTGGAAGGACAAGAGTGGTGACCGGCTGAGAGAATGGCTGGGTGTTGATGAAGAGACTTTTTATCATTCTGGCTACTTTGCGGTTCTGCCCATGGATTTCTATTTCCCGGGGCATGGCAAGTCTGGGGACTTACCGCCTCGCAAGGGGTTTGCAGACAAATGGCACCAGCCGATTTTAGAGCTGTTGCCAAATATTGAGCTGACTATTTTGATTGGCCAGTATGCGCAGAAATATTATCTGCAGCAAAAAGGAAATGTCAAACTGACCGAGACGGTTCGGCATTATCAAGACTACCTGCCAGACTTTTTCCCACTGGTCCATCCATCGCCCCGCAACCAAATCTGGATGGCGAAAAATCCTTGGTTTGCAGAGGAGGTTGTGCCAGATTTGCAAGCATTGGTACAAAAGGTTATTCATCAATAAAGGAGGAAAACTATGGATGCTTATCAACAAGTAGCTAACAAGTTGCAAGAGTTGGGGATTACCTTTGATGTGGTGGAGCACCCACCTGCATTTACGACAGAGCAGGCTGACTCCTATATCGAAGGAATCGAAGGAGTCCGGACTAAGTCCATGTTTTTGACCAATAAGAAGAAAACTCAATATTATCTGCTGATTATGGATGACCAAAAGAGTCTAGATATGGACTTGTTTAAAGACTTGGTCTCAGCCAATCGTATTCGTATGGCTTCAGCTGATTCTCTCTTTGAAAAAATGGAATTGCCACCAGGAACGGTATCGCCCTTCGGGCTTCTGAATAATCCAGAGCGAGACATTCAGGTCTATTTTGACAAGGACATTGTAACAGAGGATATCATGACTTTCCATCCCAATACCAATGAAAAGACGATTTTTGTCGCCACCCAAGATCTTTTTAAGTTCTTGACTCATCTGGGCTATGATTATCAAATTTTGGAACTTTGATTTCTGGAAAAACTGTGAGGCTTCTTGCCTTGCAGTTTTTTTGGTTCCAAAAATCATAGAAAGGCCAAGAATTTTTTAAAATAGTAAGAGGAGGCTGGCAATGAAAAAAGCCTGAGTGATATTCAGGCTTTATTGGACAGATTGGATAAGGGGCACTCTTCCAAATGTTCCTAGTTGGATGATTGAGTGCTGGACTCTGTTGTTGTATGCTGGTCTTGGCTTGTCGAACTGCTATCAGTGGAAGGAGTTGTATGGCTCGTATTCGTTTCTGCGCTTGAAGAGCTTGAGGATGTTTCGGTCTCAGTAGCAGCAGAAGTTTCTGTTGGAGTCGAGCTAACAGATGTAGACTCTTTTTCTACCTCTTTGATGATGGTAGTAGTCGTAGTCGAGTTGCCTGTATCAGTTTTTGATTTTGAGTCATTGTTGTTCATAAGGTTCATGATGGTAAAGCAAGCAATGACGATTGAAAGAAGACTGGCAATTGTAGCAATAGTCTTTTGGAGGGCGGAAAAGCCAGTTTTAATATGCTGACTAGCTGGTTTTCGATTTGAAGTGCTGTTATTTTTTTCTTTGCGAGAATAGTTTTCCATGTAAAAGTCGCTCCTTTTCGTTCTTAATTTATTATACGTCTTTTATTTAGAAAAGTCTTCCAAAAATTTGAAAATTTCAAATGAAAACGTACACAAAAGATAAATAACAACAGCTCTAAAAGGCGGAGAGATAAGCCTCTTAGAGCTGTTGGTTTTATCAAAATGTTAGAGCTGTTTTGGTGTCGTTTCAGAGTCAAGGGCAGCTTGAGCCACGGCTAGCCGAGCAGCTGGGACTCGATAAGGGGAGCAAGAGACATAAGTGACTCCTATTTCTTGTAAGAAAGGAATGGAAGCCGGATCACCGCCAACTTCACCACAAACTCCGATGGATAGGTTTGGCTCTACTTGGCGAGCTTTTTCAATCGCCAATTTCATCAATTGGCCGACACCTTCTTGGTCAAGGCTTTGAAAGGGGTCCTGGGTGAGCAACTTTTTCTCTTTATAATCATTGAGGAATTTTCCGATATCATCCCTTGAAAAGCCAAAAGTCATCTGGGTCAAGTCATTGGTTCCAAAGCTGAAGAAGTCCGCTTCCTGAGCCAGCTGATCGGCAATGAAGCAGGCTCTCGGTAGTTCGATCATGGTACCAATGTCATATGGGAATGGCGGGCATTGATACTTTTTGAAAATCCATTCGATATGCTTGATGAGCAACTCTTTTAGATAGATAAGCTCTGATTTCGTAGCAATTAATGGAATCATAATTTCAGGACGGACTGGATGTCCTTCTTGCTGCAGTCGAATGGCGCTGCTAAAGATAGCTTCTATTTGCATCTTATAGATATCTGGCAAGGTAATTCCCAAGCGACAGCCACGATGGCCAAGCATAGGATTTGTTTCTTGCAATTGCGTGATTTTTCTTTCTAGTTGACTAGTTTTTTTATTGAGCTTTTCAGCCAGCAGGGCAATTTCTAGATGGTCTTTCGGGAGGAACTCGTGCATAGGGGGATCCAATAGACGGACAATCATGGGTTTTTTACCAACAGTTTGGAACATCTGATAGAAGTCTTCGGCTTGGTAATCGAGGAGATGGGCAAGTGCCTCCCGTCTTTCTATCTCATTTTCGGCCAGAATTAATTTCCTCATTTGCAGGATTCTTTCCTCACCGAAAAACATATGCTCGGTTCGTGCTAGTCCAATGCCTTGTGCTCCAAAGCTAATAGCGGTTTGCAAATCGTGGATTGTTTCAGCATTGGCGCGGACGGAGAGTTTCGCAACTTCATCAGCCCAAGTCAGCAAGAGCTGCAAATCCTGATCATTTTCTACTGAAACAGTCGGAATTTGCCCCAGATAAAGAAAACCAGTCCGACCATCTACGGATAGAATATCTCCTTCATTGAGCAAGATATCTCCGCACTGGATGGTCTTGCTGTCCTCTTGGACAAGCAGATCTCCACATCCTGCGACACAGCAGGTTCCCATCCCTCGAGCGACCACTGCCGCATGTGAGGTCATCCCACCTTGGCTGGTGACGATTGCTTGGCTAACAATCATTCCTTCTATGTCTTCGGGAGAAGTTTCTTGCCGGACCAGCACAACTTTTTCGCCAGCTTCATGTAGTTCTTTGGCTCGCTTGGCAGTAAAGACAATTTTTCCTGTTGCAGCACCGGGACTGGCTGGCAATCCCTGCGCTAAAATTGTCGCTTGCTGGAGCTTATTTTCATCAAAGACTGGGTGAATCAGCTGATTAATATGAGCAGGGCTAATCCGCCGAATGGCCTCGCACTTGTCTATCTTGCCTTCTTTCACTAATTGTAGAGCTATTTTCAAAGCAGCCTTGACCGTTCGCTTACCATTACGGGTTTGCAGGATATAGAGCTTGCCCTTTTCGATTGTAAATTCGATATCCTGCATATCTTTGTAGTGATCTTCAAGGATGTGGGCATATTCTTGAAAAGCAGCATAGGCTACTGGCATCTTTTCTTTCAGATTTTGAATGGGCTTGGGCGTGCGGATACCAGCCACGACATCTTCTCCTTGGGCATTTAAAAGAAATTCGCCAAAGAGGCTCTTTTGACCAGTTGCTGGATTTCGAGTGAAGACGACTCCAGTTCCGCTTTCTTGATCAAAGTTGCCAAAGACCATGACTTGAATATTAACGGCGGTTCCTAAATCTTCTGGAATCTGATTGAGCTTGCGATAGACCTGAGCCCGTGGATTATTCCAAGAGCGGAAAACGGCTTTGATAGCAGCGAAGAGTTGTTCCTTAGGATTTTGAGGAAAAGTCTGATAATGTTCACGGTAGAGTTGCTTGTACTGATCGATGAGAGCTTGGTGCTCTTCCAAACTAAAGTCGTTGGCAGTCTTACCAGCATTCTTCTCAAAATAGGATAGCAAGTGATCGAAGTCCTCTTTTGGAATTTGGAAAACGACATCTGCATACATCTGGAGAAGCCTGCGATAGCAATTATAGGCAAAAGCCATATTGGTTTTGGAAGCCAAGGTTTGGGTTCGCAGGTCATTTAATCCTAAGTTTAAAATCGTATCCATCATGCCAGGCATAGAAAACTTAGCACCACTACGCACAGAGACTAGCAGTTGCTCCTCTTCATTTCCTGAGAAGCATTGGCCGGTTTTTTGCTCCAGTTCAGAAATAGCCTGCAAAATATTCTCTCTTAATGTTTCTTCAAAAAAGGAGGGCTTATTTAAAAAATGCATACAGGCTTCCGTCGTAATGGTGAATCCCGGCGGAACTGGCAGTCCTAAATTGGTCATTTCAGCCAGATTGGCCCCTTTACCACCCAAAAGAGCATTTTGCTCGGCTCGTCCTTCCTCAAAGGAATAAATCCATTTCGTCATATCTTACCTCCAAATAGACAAAAATGTGTCACATATATCTGGTTTATATTCTAATATACATCATATATATTTGTCAATGGAAAAAATCGTTATATTTCATTGATATAAGATAAAAATATGATATAATATGACAGAAAAAGATGAAAAATAGAGTATTCTATTTCTAAAAAGGAGACATATTGCATTGGAATTATCAGCACGCCAAAAGCAGATTGTTGACATTGTCAAGAAAGAGCAGCCAGTCAGCGGAGAAAAGATTTCAGAACTGATGGAGATTTCTAGAGCAACTTTACGCTCAGACCTGTCCTTTTTGACGCTGGTTGGCATTTTAAAAGCGACGCCAAAGGTTGGCTATACTTATTCAGGAAATGATTTAGAGACCTTATTTTTCTTTGACACTTTTCGCAAGAAAGCGGAAGATATTATGGTTTCTCCCGTTTTGGTGTCTCAAGACACTTTCATCCAGGATGCGGTGATAAGGCTCTTTATGTATGACGCGGATGTTCTTTATGTCATTGATGAAAAGAAGCTACTCTTAGGAATTGTCTCGCGCAAGGATTTGCTACGAGCGGCTTTATCCAGTAGTATCGGAATAACGCCTATTGCAGTTTGTATGACGCGGATGCCTCATCTTAGAACCTGCAATAAGGATATGAATATACTAGAGGTGGCCGCTCTTTTGCAGGATTTTGCCATTGACTCCCTGCCTGTGGTAGAGAAAGATAATGAGCGCAAGATTTTAGGAACGGTGACTAAGACAGCTCTGCTGAACTATATCATTCAGGAAGCGCGCCAAGCGGAAGTAAAGAGACAGGAGTAGTGATAATGAAGAAAGAAATTATTGTATATAGCATTTCGGATTCTTTGGGAGGAACCTCGCAGCGACTCTTGTCAGCTGTAAGTGCGCAGTATCCAGATTTGACATTTAATAATAGCTACCGTTTTCCTTTTATAGACAAAGAGCAAGAATTGCTGGAAATTTTGCAAGATGCTTTAAAAGATGATGCCTTGGTCATCAGTACCTTGGTAAATGGAGAATTAGCTAGACTAGCTAGAGAATTTAGCCAAAACCACAAGCTGTCCTACATTGATCTCATGCACCCTTTCTTTGAAATCATAGGAGAAAAAACTGGGATTAGCCCGATTGAGATACCAGGAACCTTACACCGTTTGGATACGGAATATTTTAATAAAATATCAGCGATTGAGTTTGCAGTAAAGTATGATGATGGCAAATCTCCGCAGGGATTTTTGGAGTCGGATCTAGTTCTATTAGGAGTTTCACGGACTTCCAAAACTCCTCTCAGCATTTTTCTGGCCAATAAGGGCTATAAAGTTTCCAATTTACCTTTGATTCCAGAAGTTCCGCTTCCTCAAGTTTTAGACAAGGTGGACAAGCGTAGGATGATCGGTCTGGTCTGTGAGCCAGAAAAATTAGCCAAAATTCGTAGCAACCGCCTCAATTCGCTGGGGCTATCCCACTCGACCAGTTACACAGATTTGGAAAAGATTTATCAGGAATTAGACTATTCCAAAGAAGTCTTTAGAAAATATCAGACGGAGGTCATCAATATTACAGATAAATCAATTGAAGAAACAGCTTTCCTGATTGAAGATTATTTAAAAAAATTAGATATGATTGGCGAGGCGAAGTAATCGTCTTCAGGGCCGGTTCCTAAATTTATCAGGTAGGAACTGCGCCCTTTTCTTGTTCCTAGGCTCGTTTCGTGATACAATAGGAGTATTGATTTTTACTGATAAATACAGAGGAAAAAGATGATTTATTTAGATAATTCAGCGACAACCAAGCCTTATCCAGAGGCGCTGGCCACCTACACAGAAGTGGCTTCTAAAATCTGGGGCAATCCTTCTAGCCTGCATAGTTTGGGCAGCCAGGCTACCCGTCTCTTAGAAGCCTCTCGTCGGCAAATAGCAGAGCTTTTAGGCAAGTCTTCATCGGAGATTTTTTTTACGTCTGGAGGAACAGAAGGGGATAACTGGGTACTTAAAGGAGTTGCTTTTGAAAAAGTTCCCTTTGGAAAACACATCATCGTATCCAACATTGAACATCCCGCGGTTAAAGAATCAGCTCTCTGGTTGCAGAGTCAGGGATTTGAAGTTGATTTTGCGCCAGTAGATAAGGCGGGTTTTGTTGATGTAGACAAACTAGCGGAGTTGATTCGACCAGACACCACTCTGGTTTCGGTCATGGCTGTCAATAACGAAATCGGCAGTATTCAGCCTATCCAGAAAATATCCGAACTGCTAGCAGACAAGCCGACTATTTCCTTTCACGTGGACGCTGTGCAGGCTGTTACGAAGATTCCGACAGGTGCTTATCTGACGGATCGCGTGGATTTTGCAACATTCTCCAGTCATAAATTTCACGGCCTTCGGGGCGTAGGATTTGTCTATATCAAGTCTGGCAAGAAAATCAGTCCCCTCTTGACAGGTGGCGGTCAGGAGTCGGACAAGCGATCAACGACGGAAAATTTAGCTGGCATTGCAGCGACAGCCAAGGCTCTGCGATTGTCCATGGAAAAGCAAGAAGTATTTGCCCAGCGGACGGCTCAGATGAAGAAGATTATCCTTGAAGAGCTGCAGAAGTATCCAGATGTGGTGGTCTTCTCAGGCTTGGAAGATTTTGCTCCCCATATCCTGACCTTCGGTATCAAGGGAGTGCGGGGTGAAGTCGTCGTCCACGCATTTGAAGACTACGAGATCTACATCTCGACGACCAGTGCTTGCTCTTCCAAGGCCGGTAAGCCAGCGGGAACGCTAATCGCTATGGGAGTCGAAAAGTCTCTCGCTCAAACGGCTGTCCGTATCAGTTTGGATCTTGATAATGATATGAGCCAGATGGAGCAGTTTTTGACAACTTTTAAAATTATTTACGAAAAAACCAGAAAAGTAAGGTAAACAATGCAATATTCAGAAATTATGGTGCGCTATGGTGAGCTGTCTACCAAGGGCAAGAACCGCATGCGCTTTATCAATAAACTCAAACGCAATATACAGGCTGTCTTGTCAGTCTATCCGCAGGTCCATGTCAAGGCTGACCGTGACCGGACCCATGTCTATCTGCATGGAACAGACTATCAGCCGGTCGCTGAGTCGCTCAAGCAGATTTTTGGGATTCAGAATTTCTCCCCGTCTTACAAAATCGAAAAATCTGTACCAGCCCTAATCGAAGCTGTCCAAACCATCATGAAGGAAGTCTATCAAGAGGGCATGACCTTTAAGATTTCCAGCAAGCGCAGTGACCACAGCTTTGAATTGGATAGCCGCGAGCTTAACCAGACGCTGGGAGATGCTGTTTTTAAGACCATTCCAAATGTTCAGGTCAAGATGAAAGCGCCAGATATTGACCTGCGCGTTGAGATTCGTGAAGAAGCGGCCTATATCTCTTATGAGACGATTCGTGGTGCTGGAGGACTGCCAGTCGGTACTTCAGGAAAAGGCATGCTCATGCTGTCTGGTGGGATTGACTCACCGGTGGCTGGTTATCTGGCTCTCAAGCGTGGTGTAGACATCGAGGCGGTTCACTTTGCTAGTCCGCCTTATACTAGCCCAGGTGCGTTGAAAAAAGCTCAAGATTTGACGCGAAAATTGACCAAGTTTGGCGGCAATATCCAGTTTATCGAAGTGCCTTTTACAGAGATTCAGGAGGAGATCAAGGCCAAGGCTCCAGAAGCCTATCTCATGACACTGACACGTCGCTTTATGATGCGCATTACGGACCGGATTCGGGAGGAGAGGGGCGGTCAAGTCATTATCAATGGAGAAAGTCTTGGCCAGGTGGCAAGTCAAACCATCGAGAGTATGCAGGCTATTAACGCCGTGTCCAATACACCGGTTATCCGTCCTGTCGTGACGATGGACAAGCTGGAAATCATTGAGATTGCAGAAAAAATCGATACTTTCCAAATCTCTATCCAGCCATTTGAAGACTGCTGTACTATTTTTGCGCCAGACCGGCCTAAAACTAATCCAAAAATCAAGAATGCTGAGAAGTACGAAGCTCGTCTAGATGTTGAAGGCTTGGTAGAGCGCGCTGTTGCAGGCATCATGATTACAGAAATCAGACCACAAGCAGAGACTGATGAAGTTGATGAGCTGATTGAGGACTTGTTATAAGAGTTTACGGAGTATCTTTCTGCTAAAAGAATCTGGAAATTATATCCATCTATGCTGAAGATAAAAGGGGAAATTTATGAACGAGTGGGATTATTTCTTGAGTGGGCTCATGCGAGCATTGTCTTGGAAAGATGGACAAGATAATGCTTTGCTGTTTGGAATGCCCAGTTGGACTTATTTTATTGGTCTCTTGGTTCATTTCCAGATTTTCCTAAGCTTGTATGCTCTCTTATTTTGGGGATATCATAAAGATATTAAGGAAGCTGGCTCTGTCAAGAAGGCCATGAGAAATAAATGGAATACCATACGTCAAAGCCAAAAAAGTAAGGGCAGAGCTATTTTTGTCACAATAATTGGCGTTCTTCTTATGTTTTTTATCTTTCCTGCTTATGAAGGCTATCGAATGACCAATGGTATTTGGCGCTATCATTATTTTACTAATCAGATAACCGAGCTAAAATTGGCTTTAGTGACTGGTGTTGATACCGAGACCGGAGGAAGTAAGTCTACCTATTCTCGTATTACCTTTACTATTAACGTTGATGGAAAAGAGCGAGAGGTCAATGTTTCAGATAGTAATAAAAGTCTTGCCAGATCAGCTAAAAAACATTTGAAGCCTCCGATAGCTATTGAGGTTTATGTCAATCAAGAAGGGCAGATTGTATATTTTAAATAAATGGAAGTACAGAATGAGGATATTTAGTGGAAAATCCGTTTTCATTAAATGAAATTACTTGCAAAAGGTTAGTAGAAGTGCTATACTAAGAATGTTGACTATGCACGGCCTGTGCAACCGCTCGAACATCGTTGCCCACATAGTGAGTATAAAGTGGTTCGTCCCACGATGCTAGGCGAGTCTTCACAAAAATACGGGGAAACCCCAATAAATCATAGGAGGTGCATAATGAGCACATACGCAATCATTAAAACTGGCGGAAAACAAGTTAAAGTTGAAGTTGGTCAAGCTATCTACGTTGAAAAATTGGATGTTGAAGCTGGTCAAGAAGTGACTTTTAACGAAGTTGTTCTTGTTGGTGGTGATAAAACTGTTGTCGGAACTCCGCTTGTTTCTGGAGCTACTGTAGTTGGAACTGTTGAAAAACAAGGAAAACAAAAGAAAGTTGTTACTTTCAAGTACAAACCTAAAAAAGGTAGCCACCGCAAACAAGGTCACCGTCAACCTTACACTAAAGTTGTCATCAACGCAATCAACGCTTAATTTACAGGAGAACACATGATACAGGCAGTCTTTGAGAAAGCCGAAGATGGCGAGCTGAGGAGTGCGGAAATTACTGGACACGCCGGAAGTGGCGAATACGGCTTTGATGTCGTGTGTGCATCGGTTTCTACGCTTGCCATAAATTTCATCAATTCAATTGAAAAATTTGCAGGCTATGAACCAATCCTAGAATTAAACGAAGAAGAAGGCGGATATTTACGAGTAGAAATCCCTATGGATATTCCGCCACATCAGAGAGAAATGACTCAGCTTTTCTTTGAATCATTTTTCTTGGGAATGGCAAACTTATCGGAGAACTCTTCTGAGTTCGTCCAAACCAGAGTTATCACAGAAAACTAACACGGAGGAAAAACACTATGTTAAAAATGAATCTTGCAAGCTTGCAACTTTTCGCCCACAAAAAAGGTGGAGGTTCAACGTCAAACGGACGTGATTCACAAGCAAAACGTCTTGGAGCTAAAGCAGCTGACGGACAAACTGTAACTGGAGGATCTATCCTTTACCGTCAACGCGGTACACACATCTACCCAGGTGTTAACGTTGGCCGCGGTGGAGATGATACATTGTTCGCAAAAGTTGAAGGCGTAGTACGCTTTGAACGTAAAGGTCGCGATAAGAAACAAGTATCAGTTTACCCAATTGCGAAATAATTCATTATTGATAAAAATCCCTATCTCAAAATTGGGATTTTTATTTTTGGATAAAATGAAATCGTTTCCTTTTGTGAAATCATTTTAAAAGAAATTGTTGTTACATGCAATGTTTTTTTTGTATAATAGAGTTGTTATAAGGATATTCTAAGGAGGGCAATATGGGATTTCTAAGCGGACCTATTTCAGCTTTGTTAAATAATACGTTGATTCAATTAAAAGATGAATTGGTGGACTTTGGTGTAGATAATTGGGAAAAATTTGAAACTGGATTTAATAAAAGTTTTACCTCCTATTTTGAGGGTTCATTTAAGAGAGTGAAGAATATTCCATTTGTGCTAAGCGGTACAAATAATATCGATTTGCTTTCTATTTTCCAGCCCACTTATTTAAAATCAGAAATAAGTGATGTGAGATGTTATACTGCTGATTTAGATAATATTTTAAAAGAATCGGATAATGCTTGGATTTATGGATATGGTGGTATTGGTAAATCAACCATGCTGAAGTACTTTTTCCTTAAGGAGATTGAAAAAGCTACGAGTAATAATAATCAAAGAATCCCCATTTATATTGAATTGAGGAAATATAATTTTGATTCGAATAAAAGAAGGGAATTTTTAAATTTTATATATGAAGAAGCTAAAGTATTAGGGTTTGATTTAGAGTTTAAGTATTTTGAATATATGGCAAAAAAAGGGCGTTTTATTTTTCTTTTGGATGCTTTTGATGAAATATCTTCAAATAATATGGAGCAAGCAGCGACGGAGATAGAAGAATTAGCCACTAAATATTCTAATAATCCAATCCTTGTGACTAGCCGAAAATTACCTTTTAATCATATAAATAATGCCTCTTTATTTCATCCCTACCAAACGAATGGCTTAAGTAAAGACGAAGCGATAGCATTAATAAGTCGTATCAGTAAATTGCCTATAGCACAGCAAAAAAATGAGGTGTTTGAACGATTTATCAATAGTTTAGAAGTAGAGTTATATGATGAATATCTATCATTTGCAGAAAATCCAATATTGCTTTTTTTGATGCTACAAATGTTTGAAAGAAATGCAAGTTTTCCGACTGAAAAAGCTACATTTATCAAAGATTCTTATCGACTGCTCTATAAAGAACATGATCATTCAAAACTAGTTGCTCTAACTAGAGAGTTTAAAACCGACTTACCTGAGTCTACGATGATGCGGGTGATTTCTTATCTCTGTTTTCTCACTTATTTTGAAAATAATGGAGGGAAATCAGAGTTTACAGAAAGTGAGATTCTTTCTTTGCTAGATAGGGTATTAAATAACGAAGGCTTATCTTTGACAAGGGCAGAAGATTTGCTTGCTGATTTGATAACTTGTCTATGTATCATACATAAAGAGGGACAATCTTACTATTTTGTTCATAATATTTTCCAAGAATTTTACGCGGCAAACTACTTATATGAGTTGTATGATGAAACCCAAGAACAATTTTTTAAAACTGCTTTTCTTGCTGAAAATATGAATGAACGTTTGATTTTGACTACTTTAGAATATTATGCTGAATTGGATAAAGAATTTAATAAGAAAAAGTTAAACTACAATATCTTCCTGCCAATTTTAGAAGAATTAAAACGTAGAAATGAAGGAAGAGACTTTGTTGAATTGGATACAAATTTATACAGAGTGAGCTTATCTACTAAAGGTGAGGGAGATATTAGTTTCGATGATTTGGATTCTTATTTTTTATGTTATTTAATGGATTTTTTTGCTGAAATAGATTATTTTGAAGATCAAGATAATAAAAAACTGCCTTTGCCTGTAAAATTTCCCAAGATTAAAGAAAAAAAGATATTTTTTATATTTTCCAAATATCATGATAATTTAACGGATCAAGAGTATTTTCAACTGGATGTTAAAATTTATAATGAACTCCAAAACGTAAAACTAACAAGTGAAGCAATGGAACTTATGGAAAAGTATAAGCTAGACTTGATTAATTTCTCTATTGACTATAGTACGATTTGTAAAGACGCTGCATGGTATGAAGTCTTCAAAAAAAGTAGTGCTTATGAATGTTTAAATTTCACTGAAGACTGGCTAACAAAGACAAGAACCGAAAAAGAAGCGGACAAAAGAAAAATCCCAATTTTGAATTTTAAAAAATAAATCGGCAATATCTGCTGATTTATTTAGTTTTGAAATCGTTTCCTTGACATTTTCTCTTCTTAGTGTTTTAATATACCCTATAGGGGTATAAAGGAGAAAAAATATGTTTCATTTTTTTACAAAGATAGATAGTATTTCAACGGATGAGTTGGAGAAGCGATTGAAGTCCAATATCCAACTAATTGATGTACGGACACCATCCGAATTTCGTAGAGGACATATCAAAGAGGCCCAGAATATTCCTTTGAGCCAAATTGGTCAATTTGCTCCAGCTAAAAAGGAGACGATTTACGTTATTTGCCATTCAGGCGTGCGGAGCAAGATGGCAGCGAAAAAGCTGAAGAAAAAGGGCTATGATGTTGTCAATGTCCGCGGTGGTATGAGCGCTTGGACAGGGAAAACCATTAAGTAGAAGGGGTTAAACAATGAAAATTATTATCGTTGGTGGAGTTGCAGGCGGTATGTCTGCGGCAACACGTTTAAGACGGATGATGGAAGATGCTGAAATTGTGATTTTTGAAAAAGGTCCTTTTGTATCTTTTGCGAACTGCGGTCTGCCTTATTATATTTCTGGTGAAATTGCTGAGCGAGATGCTCTCTTGGTTCAAACACCTGAAAGTCTCAAGGCGCGTTTTAACTTGGATGTGCGACCTTTTCATGAGGTGGTGAAAATTTCGCCTGAAGATCATACGGTGACGGTATCTCATGACGGTTCAGAGTTCACAGAGCAGTATGACAAGCTGATTCTTTCACCGGGGGCGAAGCCTTTTATTCCTGAGATTGAAGGACTTTCAGAAGCAACTAATGTATTCACTTTGCGCAATGTTCCAGACTTGGATCAGATCATGTTAGCCTTGGATAAAGAGCCACAAGAGGCTGTTGTCGTAGGTGCTGGATTTATCGGTCTGGAAACGGCTGAAAATCTACGCAAGCGTGGCTTGAATGTAACAATCGTAGAAAAAGCGCCGCATGTTTTGCCACCGCTGGATGAGGAAATGGCAGCTTTTGTCCAAGCTGAATTAGCGGACAAGGGAGTGAAGGTCATTACTTCCCAGTCAGCGACTCGCTTCGAAGAAAATGGCAAAGTAATCGTCTTGGAAGATGGTCAAAAATTGGCTTCAGATGTGACCATTCTCTCTGTCGGGGTCCAGCCTGAAAATAGCTTGGCCAAGGCAGCAGGTATTGAGACAGGTCTTCGTGGGGGCATCTTAGTTGATGAACATTATGAGACGAGCCAGAAAGATATTTTTGCAGTCGGAGACGCCATCCTTGTCAAGCAGGAAATTACTGGTGATGATGCTTTGATTGCTCTAGCTTCGCCTGCTAATCGACAAGGACGTCAGGTGGCAGATGTGCTTGCTGGCTTGGAGCGGAAGAATAAGGGAAGCATTGGCACGGCTATTGTGCGTGTCTTTGACATGACAGCCGCTTCAACAGGCTTGAACGAGCGCTTCCTTCAGCAAAATCATTTGCCTTATCAAGCGATTCATGTTAGCGGTAAGGATCATGCGGGTTACTATCCAGGTGCGACTGACTTGACCTTGAAATTGCTCTTTGAGCCAAAAACTGGAAAAATCTATGGTGCTCAAGGTGTAGGGAAAAAAGGCGTTGATAAGCGGATTGATATCCTGGCGACGGCTATCAAGGGCAATCTAACGATTTTTGATTTGCCAGAGCTGGAGTTTACCTATGCACCACCTTTTGGTTCAGCCAAGGATCCAGTCAATATGCTGGGCTATGCGGCGATGAATCTAGCAGAAGGCTTGAGTGAAAATATCCAATGGCACCAGCTGGAATACGAGTTAGCAAGCGGGAAAGTCTTTTTAGATGTCCGGACACTTAATGAGTTTAAGCAAGGACGCCTGAAGGCGGACAAGACAGTCCATATTCCTCTAAATGAACTCAGAGAACGCTTGACTGAGCTGGATAAGGAAGTAGAATATATCGTAAGCTGTCACAGCGGTCTGCGCAGCTATATTGCCGAGCGAATCTTAAAACAAGCAGGATTTGCAGTGAAAAATCTAGACGGAGCTTATGCTTTGTACAAAATGGTAAAACCAGAAGGAGTAGAAAAATGAAAACTATATCAGCAGCTGACTTAGAAAAGCAGTATCAATCTGAAAAATTGGCCATCGTAGATGTGCGTGAAAGGCATGAATTTCAGGCGGGTCATATCCCAAATGCTGGAAATCTTCCGCTCAGTGAGTTGGAAACTGGCTATAAAAAGCTGGATCCTGACTACAAATACTATGTCATTTGCCAAGGAGGTGCACGTTCAGCGACTGCTTGCCAATTTCTTGCCATGCAGGGCTTCGATGTGACCAACGTATCAGGTGGCATGAACGCTTGGTCTGGAGAGATGGAATAAAAGATAAAAAGAGAGTGGGACAGAAATCGGTAATTCGTTAGAATTCGATTTCGTCGTCCCACCTCCGCACAGTTGAGTAGGGCTGTAAAAGCTGATGAAATCAGCGTAGTAGAGCCCACTCAACCACTGCGTCTTGCTCGACAATCCAAAGACAATTGAGAGGCTAGGACTTTTGTCCCAGCCTCTTTTTTTCTGTTCTTCTTATTTTCGATTTACCAGAAAATGAATAGCTTTCTCTATTCTTTCCCTTTGTTTTTTCGGATCATCAGATGGATTTTCTAGGCAATCCGTTAAATTCTCAGTAATAACCATCTCAATAACACGGTCAACACTGGAGCGAACGGCTAATAACTGTGTGAGAATATCTGAACATTCCCTGTCCTCTTCAATCATTTTTTGAATGCCTCTTAACTGACCTTCAGAGCGCTTGAGGCGGGTAATATAATTAGAATTCACGGTGATTTCCTCGTTTGTTTACATTGAGTTTATTATATGCTTAATCTGTATATTTGTCAATTGGATTGGTTGGAGGTAGTTTTCAGAAATTTTCCATAATCACTCTCTGATTCCTCTATTTACTTTTTATCAGAATTCTGGTATAATAGCTTATGTTATAAAATATAACATAGAAATTGAACTAAGAGAATACTAAATAAAATAAGGGTCTATCTTTGTTTCCAATCCTCTTGTTCTTAGACTTCTCTCGATTTTTGGAGGTGTATTTATGAAAGTATCAAAAATGCTTTTAACTACTGGAGTGGTACTTAGTGCAGGAGTATTCTTGTCAGCATGTGGCAAATCCTCATCCAGCACAACCACATATTCTTATGTTTATGCCAGCGATCCAGATAGCTTGAACTACCTGACCACTAACCGTGCAACTACATCAGACGTTATTACAAACCTTGTAGATGGTCTTTTGGAAAATGATGAATATGGAAATCTAGTTCCTTCTCTTGCAGAATCATGGACAGTTTCTCAAGACGGCTTGACTTACACATATAAGCTTCGTAAGGATGCTAAGTGGTTCAATGTTGATGGTGAAGAAGTTACAAGTGTGAAAGCTCAAGACTTTGTGACTGGACTTAAATATGTGGCTGACCAGAAGTCTGAAGCCCTTTACCTGATTCAGGACTCGATTAGCGGCTTGGATGCCTATGTCAAAGGTGATGAAAAAGACTTCTCCAAAGTCGGAGTAAAGGCAGTGGATGATTATACGGTTCAATACACGCTGACACGCCCAGAGCCTTATTGGAACTCTAAAACGACGAATAATATCTTGTTCCCTGTCAATGAAGAATTTTTGAAATCTAAAGGAAAAGATTTTGGTTCTGTTGATCCATCAAGTATTCTTTACAACGGTCCTTTCCTTTTGAAATCCTTGACCTCTAAGTCTTCTATGGAATTTGTTAAAAATCCAAATTATTACGATAAAGACAAGGTCAGTCTAGAACATGTTAAATTAACCTACTATGATGGATCAGACCAAGAATCTTTAATTCGCAACTTCAGTGATGGTGCTTATAGTGGTGCTCGCCTCTATCCGAATACTTCAGGATTTGCGGCAGTTAAAAAGAAATATGCAGATAATATCCTTTATAGCCCACAGGATGCGACCTCATATTACTTTAATTTCAACTTCAACCGTCAGTCTTACAATCACACTTCCAAAACAAGTGATGATCAAAAGAATGCAACAAAAGAAGCAGTTTTAAATAAGGACTTCCGTCAGGCCGTCAATTTTGCCCTTGACCGGACTTCTTATGGTGCGCAAAGTAATGGTAAAGATGGAGCTACCAAGCTGTTGAGAAATACGCTTGTTCCTCCAACATTTGTTCAAATTGGCGATCAAACCTTTGGCCAAGTTGTTGCTTCTAAATTAGTGAATTATGGTGCAGAATGGGCGAATATCGACCTGACAGATGCTCAAGATGCTTATTATAATCCAGAAAAAGCCAAGGCAAGATTTGCTAAAGCTAAGGAAGCTTTAGAGCCTAAGGGAGTTCAATTCCCAATCCATTTAGACCTTCCTGTAGACCAGGCTGACAAGGTGAGTATCCAATGGGCAAGTTCAGTAAAACAATCAATTGAATCAACCTTGGGTGCAGAAAATGTAGTGATTGACCTGCAGAAGATTAGTGTGGATGATTTGAACAACATCACCTATTTTGCAAATACTGCAGCTCAAAAGGACTATGACTTCTATACAGGAGGCTGGTCAGCTGACTATCAAGACCCATCTACCTACTTAGATACTCTAAATGTAAATAATGGTGCTAGCTTGCAAAACTTTGGTTTTGAGCCAGGCCAAGATATGGACAAGATGAAAGAGCTGGGCTTGGACACTTATAATAAGATGTTGGAAGAGGCAAATGCTGAAACGACAGATGTGAAAGTTCGCTATGAAAAATATGCGGATGCACAAGCTTGGTTGCTTGATAGTGGGATTATCATGCCGACTATTTCAGGAGGCGGTAGTCCTTCTGTAAGTAAGTCCAAACCTTTCAGTCGTGCCTATTCACTCGTTGGAATCAAGGGATCTGGCTTCAACTTTAAATATACGAAGCTCAGAAGTGAGATTGTAACGACCAAAGAATATGAAGAAGCTAAGAAGAAATGGCAAGAAAAAACCTTAGAATCTAACAAAAAAGCCCAAGAAGAACTAGCGGATCATATTGAAAAGAAATAAGGGATTAAAAAGATTAACTTTCTTTGAGGGTTAATCTTTTTGATTTGATCTACATTAAGAATTTTATAAAAGGAGACATTTAGACTTGTTTTTTTGTGAAAAATTGGTTATAATAAATAAGTTGCCACCCTTAGTGTAATGGATATCACGTAAGATTCCGGTTCTTGAGATGGGAGTTCGATTCTCTCAGGGTGGATGACTGAAGCTTGGACTCGAGAGAGTCCTTTTTTGTTTTCTAAGAGAGGAGACAACTATGGTGGTGAAGTTAATCGCCCATACCTTGATTGAGAAGAATGGGCAGTATTTACTTATCAAACGCTCAAAAATAAAGCGCGGCCTTCCTAATGTTTATCCATGCTATTGGGATATTCCTGGCGGAAGCGTAGAAGAGAACGAACTACCCAGAGAAGCAGCTCTACGCGAGGCTATGGAAGAGGTTAATCAAAAGATTCGAATTGATAAGATTATTCATGAAGATAGTCAGTTTGACACAAGTAAAAATACTGTTTTTACACGCTTGGTTTATGGGGCTAGGATTATAGATCAGCGCGATATCCTATTGGATCCGGAAGAGCATACAGACTTTATTTGGCTTTCTTCTTTGGAGGACTTAGAGGGGGAGCTGATTGTTCCTTATTTGATTGATATTTTTGCCGACAGATCCACATAAAACAAAAAAACATCCCCTTTTATCAGGAGATGTTTTTTCTGATTAGTTTTTAGATGCTTCTTGGAATTCTGGATTCTTCCATGCTTCGTCAATAATTGCTTGCAATTCTTTAGCAGATGCTTGCATTTTTTGAGTTTCTGCATCGTTCAATGGGATATTCACTGGACGAACGATACCGTGTGCACCAACAACTGCTGGTTGACCGATGAAGACATCTTTCACACCGTATTGGCCCTCTTGGAAGACTGAAAGTGGAAGTACGGCATTTTCATCGTCAAGGATAGCTTTTGTGATACGAGCAAGGGCTACAGCGATACCGTAGTATGTAGCGCCTTTCTTGTTGATGATTGTGTAAGCAGCATCACGAACACCTTCGAACAATTCGATCAATTCAGACTCTTGAACATTTTGAGTATCTTTAAGGAATTCTTCAAGGTTTACACCTGCGATGTTTGCATGTGACCAAACAGCGAATTCTGAATCACCGTGCTCACCCATGATGTAGGCGTGGACTGAACGAGCATCAACATCCAATTTTTCAGCAAGTGCTTGACGGAAACGAGCTGAGTCAAGTGAAGTACCTGAACCGATAACGCGTTCTTTAGGGAAGCCTGAGAATTTCCAAGTTGAATAAGTCAAAACGTCAACTGGGTTAGCAGCAACAAGGAAGATACCATCGAAACCTGATTCAACAACTTGTGTTACGATTGATTTGTTGATGGCAAGGTTTTTACCAACGAGGTCAAGACGAGTTTCACCTGGTTTTTGAGGCGCACCCGCAGTGATAACAACAAGGTCAGCGTCTGCACAGTCAGAGTATTGAGCTGCGTAGATCTTTTTAGGTGAAGTGAAGGCAAGGGCGTGGCTAAGGTCAAGCGCATCACCTACAGCTTTTTCGTGTAATTGTGGAATTTCGATAATTCCAAGCTCTTGTGCAATTCCTTGGTTAACAAGCGCGAAAGCGTAAGATGAACCTACGGCACCGTCACCGACAAGGATGACTTTTTTATGTTGTTTAGTAGCAGTCATTTCTAAACATCTCCTTATTATTTTTGGGGTTTTCCCCATACAATTACATTCTACCACTTTTGATACAGTTTGTCACGGCTCACCGTGGGATTTTGACCCCTAAAAGGCTATGTAAACGTTTTTATATTCGGTTTTAAATACTGAATATATAGCTAAAATGTGGTATAATGAGATAGTGATTTAATATTGAAATGAGGCATTTTTTAATGCAAGATAGAAACTTAGTAGATGTCAATTTGACCAGCGAAATGAAGACCAGTTTCATCGATTATGCAATGAGTGTTATCGTGGCTCGGGCTCTTCCAGATGTTCGCGATGGTCTTAAGCCGGTTCATCGCCGGATTCTTTATGGCATGAATGAGCTAGGCGTTACGCCTGATAAGCCTCACAAGAAATCAGCTCGTATCACAGGGGATGTCATGGGTAAGTATCACCCGCATGGTGACTCCTCTATTTATGAAGCGATGGTGCGGATGGCTCAATGGTGGAGCTATCGCTACATGCTGGTAGACGGCCATGGAAACTTCGGTTCGATGGACGGAGACGGGGCTGCTGCCCAGCGTTATACAGAAGCACGTATGAGTAAGATTGCTCTGGAGATGCTTCGTGATATTAACAAAAATACTGTTGATTATATTGACAACTATGATGCCAGCGAGAGAGAGCCGATGGTTCTTCCTGCTCGCTTCCCTAACTTGCTCGTAAATGGAGCGACAGGGATTGCAGTTGGGATGGCGACTAATATTCCTCCACATAATCTTGGTGAGTCTATTGATGCCGTTAAGCTTGTCATGGATAATCCAGAAGTAACGACTCGGGACATCATGGAAGTCCTGCCTGGTCCAGATTTCCCGACAGGAGCACTGGTGATGGGCAAGTCTGGTATTCACCGGGCTTATGAAACGGGGAAGGGTTCGATTGTTCTTCGTTCTCGCACTGAAATTGAAGAGATGAAAAATGGCCGTGAGCGAATTGTCGTAACCGAGTTTCCTTATATGGTGAATAAGACTAAGGTCCATGAGCATATTGTTCGCCTGGTGCAGGAAAAACGCATTGACGGTATCACAGCTGTTCGTGATGAGTCCAACCGTGAAGGAGTTCGTTTTGTCATTGAGGTTCGTCGTGATGCCTCTGCTCATGTCATTCTAAACAATCTTTTCAAGCTGACTCAGATGCAGACCAATTTCAGCTTCAATATGCTGGCCATTCAAAATGGTGTGCCGAAGATTCTGTCTCTACGTGAGATTTTGTTGGCCTACATTGAACACCAAAAAGAAGTAGTGACTCGACGGACTGCCTTTGATAAAGAAAAGGCGGAAGCTCGAGCACACATCTTAGCTGGTTTGCTGATTGCGTTGGATCATATCGATGAAGTGATTCGCATTATCCGTAATAGCGAAACGGACGCAGAAGCCCAGGCTGAATTAATGGCTAAGTTTGAGCTGTCTGAGCGCCAGAGTCAGGCTATCCTTGATATGCGTCTGCGTCGTCTGACTGGTTTGGAACGTGATAAGATTCAGTCAGAATACGACGAACTGATTGCTTTGATTGCGGACTTGGCTGATATTTTGGCTAAGCCAGAGCGCGTTGTCGCTATTATCAAGGAAGAGTTAGACGAGGTCAAGCGTAAATTTGCGGATGATCGCCGAACTGAACTAATGGTGGGAGAAGTTCTTTCTCTTGAAGATGAAGATTTGATTGAGGAAGCGGATGTTTTGATTACCCTGTCTAATAAAGGCTATATCAAACGTCTGAATCAGACTGAATTTACCGCTCAGAAACGTGGTGGTCGCGGTGTTCAAGGAACAGGTGTCAAAGATGATGACTTCGTCAAAGAGCTGGTTTCAACAAGTACCCACGATAGACTGCTCTTCTTTACTAACAAAGGCCGAGTTTATCGTCTCAAAGGATATGAAATCCCTGAGTATGGCCGGACAGCTAAGGGCTTGCCAGTGGTCAATCTCTTAAAGCTGGATGAAGGAGAGACCATTCAGACCATTATTAACGTCCAGCAGGACAGTAGCGATCATTCCTATCTCTTCTTTACGACCCGTCTAGGTGTGGTTAAACGAACCAGCGTGACAGAATTTGCTAATATCCGTCAGAACGGTCTCAAGGCCCTGAATTTGAAAGATGAAGACGAGCTTATCAATGTCTTTCTGACGGACGGTGCTGCGGATGTTATCATTGGTACTAAGTTTGGTTATTCGGTCCGTTTCAATGAGACAGCTGTCCGGAGCATGAGCCGTAGTGCGACTGGTGTTCGTGGGGTTAATCTGCGTGACGGCGACCAGGTCGTTGGAGCTGGTGTGATTTCTGAGGGTGACGAAGTGCTTGTCATTACCGAAAAAGGCTATGGTAAGCGAACTCTTGCCAGTGAGTATCCAACCAAGGGCCGTGGTGGTAAAGGGATAAAAACAGCCAATATCACTGATAAGAACGGACCTCTCGCTGGTCTGATGACCGTCACTGGCGAAGAAGATTTGATGATTATTACCAATACAGGTGTCATTATCCGAACAAGCGTGGCCAATATTTCTCAGACAGGCCGCTCAACTATGGGAGTGAAGGTTATGCGTCTGGACCAAAATGCTCAGATTGTTACCTTTACAACGGTTGCGCCTGACGCGAAAGACGATGAGGAAGAAGTAGAATAAGAGGAGGATGAAAGTGAAGAAATCTAAGAAGAAATTCAAGCTCAGAAATTTTATCATTAACTGTGCAGTTTTCCTTTTATTTCTAGTTGCCCTAGCTCTGATTTTCAACTCCTCAATTCGTAATATGATCATGGTTTGGCATACGAATCAATACCAGGTTAGCAAGGTCTCTAAGGAAGAAATCAAGCAAAATAAGGCAGTCGAGTCAAGTTTTGAGTTTAGCGATGTCCAATCTCTTTCTACAGAGGCGGTGATCAATGCTCAGTGGCAGGCTCAAAAATTACCAGTTATCGGTGGCATTTCGATTCCTGAAGTGTCGATGAATCTGCCAATTTTCAAAGGTTTGGATAATGTTGGACTTTACTATGGTGCTGGAACTATGAAAGAAGATCAACAGATGGGACAAGGAAATTATGCCTTGGCCAGCCACCATGTCTTTGGAATTACTGGAGCTAGTGATATGCTCTTTTCGCCTCTAGATCGTGCCAAAATAGGGATGAAAATCTATATCACGGATAAGGATAAGATCTATACCTATACGATTTCTAGTATAGAAAGTGTTGCACCAGAGCGTGTTGATGTCATCAATGATACAGAAGGTGTTGCTGAAATCACTTTAGTCACATGTGAGGATGCAGCAGCAACCAGTCGAACTATTGTCAAAGGTACGCTTGAAAGTACGATTGACTATGACAAGGCACCAAAAGATATTTTAGATGCTTTCAGTCGATCTTATAATCAAATGCAGCTATAATAAGAAATATTGTAAAACGAAGTAACTTTTGTTACTTCTTTTTTTGATTGATAAAACTAAAATGATATACGAACAGATACTAGAACGCTTTCAAAGAATATGCCTTCTTTATTAGATTGTGCTATACTTATGTTAGTATGGTACTCTTTTAGTCAGGAAAGGAAATTATCATGAAAATATATAAATCATTTTTAATATTTTTTATAGCATTTATATGTTTAGGAAGTATCACTGCCTGTAGCCAGTCCAAAACAGCAGAAAAGAAGTTTAATTTCATAATGACAGCAGAAGATAAAAAGAGACTTCATAAAGAAGAAGAGCAAATTGCTTTGTATTTGGTGAATCATTATGAAGATGTGAAAAAAATAGAATTTGTAAATTTTTATAAAGGTAGTTTTGGGACGGGGGATTCTATATCTGTTAAAGTAAATTCAAATAATTATATAAAACCAATTACTTTAAGAGATCCAAGTGGCGAGTATATTATTAGCTATAATCCTGAGAACTTTCATTTGAATGAAAAGAATCCGCCAACTCAATTAGATAATCTAAAAAATATTGAGATTAAATATTATGAGGAGATAGAAAGGTGATCTCCATTTCAGATAAAAATCATAATAAATTAGCAAAAGAGGCTTACAACTTGAACCAAAGAACGAACAAATTTGCTTGATATATGATTGTTTTTATTAAAATATGCTATAGGTAGTATAGTTGAAGATTTTGAGTTTTATAAAGAAAAGGAGTATTTATGAAAATATCTAAGTTACTTTTGATAGTATTTATTGGGTTTGTAGGGATAGGAACACTCAGTGCCTGTAGTCAGCAGAAAAAAACAGGACAGAAAGAGAAAGTTACTATGACAAAAGAAGAAAAAAAGGAACTTCGTAAAGAGGAAGAGAAAATAGCTTTGTATTTGGTGAATCATTACGAGGATGTGAAAAAGATTAAGTTTGATAAATTTCACAGGGGAGGATTAGGGATAGCAGATTCAATAAGTGTTATTGTCAATGATGATAGTTATATAAAACCAATTATATTTAACGATGATAGTGAAAGATATTCTGTTGATTATGATCCGAGTGATTTTCATTTAATAAAAAAGAAAAATTCTACGGAATTAACCAGTCTTGATGGGATTGAAGTGATATATTATGAGGAAAAGTAAATTGATTATAGAAAGATAATATAATTGAGTTATGAAATCGTCAATTTCAAGTTATTGATGACGCTGCATAAAGGAAGGAGTATTTATGAAAATATCTAAGTTACCTTTGATAGTATTTATTGGGTTTCTAGGGATAGGAACACTCAGTGCATGTAGTCAGCAGAAAAAAAACGGACAGAAGGAGATAGTTACATTGACAGAAGAAGAGAAAAAAGAAGTTCAAAAACAAGAAAAAAATCTAGCTTTGTTTTTAGTGAATAACTATGAAGGGATTAATAAAATTGAGTTCACAGATGTCTCTAGAAAAGAATTTGCCCAGTCTAGAAGTGTTTTTCTAAAAGTGAATGATAATATTAGTATTAGTTCGTTTTTAGATGACAATTATGATAATGGTTATAGTTTAGCCTATAGAAAAGGTGAGAAGACATTAATGAAAAAGGAAAAACCGACTGATTTTGAGACACTTGAAGGAATTGAAGTAATATATAATTTAGGTACATAATATGTCGAAAATTACTGAAAAAGATTATAAAGAATTAGCACGTAATGTGTATAAATTTTATCCAGAAGAATATAAAAGTGAACAGTAGATACAAATTGGAGATCCAACTGATATAAACTATCGAAATCCCGAGTCATTCTATGATAGTATGTAAGATTTAGTTCGATCTATCTTGAAAAGTTTTGCAAATTATATAAATACTCGCTTTATTTATGATTTTTTGGCTACATTATAGCCAGATTAGTATGGTTGAGAATTTTGAACTCTATAAAGGAAAGGAGTATTTATGAAAATATCTAAGTTACTTTTGATAGTCTTTATTGGGTTTCTAGGGATAGGAATACTCAGCGCCTGTAGTCAACAGAAAAACGGTCAGAAGGAGGAAGTAACATTGACAGCAGAAGAGAAAAAAATAATCAGAAAACAAGAAGAGGCTCTTGCTTTATTTTTGGTCAATAATTTTGAGGATGTTCATAAAATAGAGTTTGTAAGTATTTCAAAAGGCGGACTTGGTAGACCTAGATTCATTTATTTCTCGGTAAACGATAAAATAGAAGTTTCAACAGACTTAAAAGATAGTTACGATATACAGCATTATGTCTTGGTCTATCATAATAGCTCAGAGGAACTAAAACGGAAGGAAGTTCCTTCTAAATTTACAAAATTATCAGAGGCTCAATTATATGTTGTATATTATGGAGAAAATAAATGAATATAACGGATGCAGATTATGATACAATTACGACCTATGTTTATGAGCTCGATACACTAGATCATTCAGAGAAACAATAATCAGTTGGAGAATTGATTGATGGTCACGGTCGAAAATTTTGAGTTATTCTATGATGGTAGATAAGATTTAGTTTTATTGATATTAGAGGGATTGCAAATGATGTAAACGCCTGCTTGTTTTATAATCATTTTGCTATAATATAACTATGTTAGTATAGTTGAAGATTGTATGTTTTATAAAAGAAGGGAATATTATATGAAAATATCTAAGTTACTTTTGATAGTATTTATCGGATTTCTAGGGTTGGGAATACTCAGTGCCTGTAGTCAACAGAAAAACGGACAGAAGGAGAAAATTACTATGACAAAAGAGGAAAAAAAGAAACTTCGTAAAGAAGAAGAGAAAATTGCTTTGTACCTGGTAAATCATTATCAAGATGTGAAAAAAATAGAATTTGTAAATTTTCATAAAGGTGGTTTTGGGACGGGGGATACAATCACTATAAAGGTCAATGATAATAGTTATATTTTACCAACAGAGTTAGAAAGTAAAGATGGATATTATTCAATAGGATATGATCCAAAAGACTTTCATTTGATAGAGAAGAAACCTCCAACACAGTTAACTAGTTTAGACGGAGTAGATGTTAGTTATTACGAGGATTATTAAATGGCGCGTTGACTGATAAAGATTACAACATAATATCTAAAAAAGCCTATAGTTTGGATCCGAAAGAATATAAAGCAGAAGAACAATATAGTGTGGGAAAGGAATTCGACGTTAACGGTCGAAATTCCGAGTCATTGATGCTTCTGTTGAGTCAGTAAAAGTACATAAGATTTAGTTTTATTATATTAAAAGGGATTACGAAAGATGTAAACGCTTGCTTATTTTATAATTGTTTTGCTATAATATAACTATGTCAGCATAGTTGAAGGTTTTGAACTCTATAGAGGAAAGGAGTATTTATGAAATTATATAAGTTGCTTTTGATAGTATTTATTGGATTTCTATGTATGGGAACACTTAGTGCTTGTAGTCAGCAGAAAAAAAACGGACAGAAGGAGGAGTTAACATTGACAGCAGAAGAGAAAAAGATAATCAGAAAACAAGAGGAGGCTCTTGCTTTATTTTTGATTAATAATTTTGAGGATATTGAAAAAATAGAATTTATAAGTATAGTAAAGGGTGGTTTTGGAACTTCTGATGTGGCATATATGAAAATTAACGATGAACTCCTTGTGGATTCTAGTCTGCAGGACACATATGATATTAATCATTATTCTTTGGGTTATCATCAAAGTTCAAAATTTTTAGTAAGAAAAGGAGTTCCTTCTTCATTTTCAAATATAGATGAGCTGAAAGTGAAAGTAATTTATTACGAGGGAAGAAAATGAATAGTATAACCGATGAAGATTATAAATGGATAGCAAAAGAATCTTATAAATTAGATCCTAATAATAATGAAGATTTACAAAGAAAAACAGGTCAAACTTTTGACGTTAACGGTCGAAAATTCCGAGTCATTGATGCTATTGGGAACTCTGCTGAACCAACGGAAAACAGTATGCAAGCAATGGCTGTTGCTCCTGTTGATGATCAAGGGAACGTAGACTACAGTCAGGTAGTGGTTTCTTATGTTGGAACCAATTTTGGAGATAAAAAAGATGTCCTGAATGACATTGAAAATCTAGGTATGGGTTTTACGGATAAAATGATAACAGGTCTCCCCTCGATTTCAGGGATGGGCAAAGGCATTCTAGAAGGACATTTTAACGATAGCGTTAAAAAGGAAGTTGTCGAAAACATTGTAGATGTTCAGTCAAAAACAGCATTAGAGTTTGCTCAGCGAGTAGAGAAAAAGGTTCGTAAAGAAAATCCCAATGCCATTATAACAACGAATGGTCATTCTTTGGGAGAGTCTATGGCCCTTTACACTGCCTTAAAAATGGGATGGAATAATGTTGGATTTAATGGTCCAGATATTCATAATATTGTTTCGGAAGAAGAAATAGCCTATATGCAGGCGCATCCAGAGCAATTTCGTAACTTTAGAAATCCAAATGATATGTTTTTGGGGAACATTTTGGGGAATAAAACAGGCGTTGCCATTTATGTCAATATGACAGATGCTAGTTTTATTGATGAATCTTTACGAATTTTACAGGATGATAAACTTTCTTGGAAAGAAAAGGCAGATAAGATCTATAGTCTGGGGGATAAATATCATAGTTATAATACTTGGAGATTTAATAATAAAGGTCAACTCATTGATGAAAATGGCAATGTTGTGACCAATACTGCAAAAGGAAATGCGAATGCCCTCATCCTAGAAACAAAAACGAGAATGTTGCGATATTATGGCATGAAAAGCTTACTTACAGAAAGCGGAGGTGGCCTAAGTAGCAACGAACGAATTTTTCTAGACAGCGAGCAAGCTACTATTGGTGCAAATGCTCTTGTTAATGCTGCTCAGCAAGTTTTGGATCAGATTAAGATTGAGAAACAAAGAGGAGTAGAAGAAGTTGAGTCTTTATTTGAAACGACCAAGTCTCCGTTTATGGTCAGTAGTCTTAGTCCTGATGAGATTAAATCGGCTTTTGTAGCTGGTGGTGTCACACATGATAGTGTGGTCGGAAATGTAGAAATCTCTCTACAGAATAAGCTCAACAAAGCGAGTCAAATATTAGATGAAATGACTAAATTGAAAGATAAAATTGCAGCTGGTATAAACAAAAAACTCGAAGAAGACATATCTTTAGCAGGGGAATTCAATCAATGGAGAAATTTGAATTAGCACAACGTGAAGTCGAAAAGAAAACTAAAGAATTAGAAGAATTGGAAGATCGGCATCGAGAAAAGTTGCAAGAATTTGAGGAAAGAAATGATTATTTTCAAACTGCGCGTCGTGCCATACAAAATATTCTTGATGAAAAGTACGAAGAAACTTTGCATTATTTGAAATCTACTGATGCGGATCAAGATTTTTATAGGATTCTTAATAGAGAGATGGAATCTTACCAAATGTTATCGGAAGATGCCTTGATGCAGGCGCAAAAAATATTGGAATTAGAATCTTTAAAAGAGAGTGATGATTTCCGACGAGAAAGACGATATCTAGATGATAAGTTAGAGGAGGCTTATCTACGTAGGAGAATAGCCGCAGATGACAATAATAAAACTAGAGAGTAAAAGGAAGTGATACTAAAATGGCAACAACATTAACTGAGGATATTACAGGTGTATTTACTGTAGGAAATTTCGATGATTTAGGAACTCGTCTGCTTGCTATTCAAAAACAGATTGAAAAATCTTTGATAACAAACGTTTATGCTCCACATATTCTTAGTAAAAGTGATGGTATTAAGACCAAATCTAAGGAAGCGATTAGTAAAGTTGCAAAGGAAGGAAAGTTGGCTATCAAGGGGATTAATGATACTTTAGATAGTGCCATCAAGGGACAATGGTCTACATCCGTTAGAGAAGCTGTTACAACAGCAAGCAACAAATATGATAAGATTTAGCAATTAATAATAAATAGCCTAAATAAATAAACTCGCCTAATCGATAGATTTTTTGTCTAACCTTTGGGGTGTAGTTCATTTATTTAAGTTCTTTTTTTTATTTAATCTCGAATTAATAAGTAAGGAGGTTGATATGTATCGTATTTCATTGCAGGATGACATAAGCATGATGCCACGTGAACGGCTAATAAGAGAAGGAGCGGATAAACTTAGTAATCAGGAATTGCTATCTATATTTTTGCGAACAGGCAGCAAAAAAGAAACTGTTTTTCAAGTTTCTCAAAGGATTTTATCATCGATTTCTAGTTTGAATGATTTGAAATATTTGACTTTGCAAGAATTGCAGACAATTTCAGGAATTGGGCCTGTGAAGGCTGTTGAGTTGCAAGCCATTATTGAGCTCGGCTGTCGTATCAACAAAGCTGAAGTGCTGGAGAGGGAGCAAATTCTTGGAAGTCAAAAACTAGCTCGCAAAATGCAGGTCGAATTGGGCGATAAAAAGCAGGAATGTTTGGTTGCTATTTATCTCAACAGTCAGAACCAGATCATCCATCAGCAGACAATCTTTGTAGGAACGGTAACTAGAAGTATTGCTGAACCGCGCGAGATTTTGCATTATGCGCTCAAACACTTGGCGACATCTATTATACTAGTGCACAATCATCCTTCTGGAGTGACTTTACCAAGTAAGAATGACGACGAGGTCACCAAACACATGAAAGAAGCCTGTGAACTAATGGGTTTGGTTCTTTTAGATCATTTAATAGTTTCAAAAAATAATTATTATAGTTATCGTGAAAAAACGGATTTGATCTAAAGTTTGTGGACCACATAATCAAACAAGGCTAAATCACCTGTTCTTGTGGGAAATAGAAATTCTGGATGCCACTGCACACCAAGAAATGGTCTTCCATCAGTTGAGGTAACAGCCTCAATGACCTTATCCCGAGGATCGTAGGCTATGACTTCTAGATTTTTCGCTAGGTCCTTGATACTTTGGTGATGGAATGAGTTGATTTGGCAAGTAGGTCCGTATAATTCATGGAGGATGGAGCCATTTTTAGTGACCATAGTCTGTGTAGTGTATTGAGCAGTGCTGTCTTGCCAGTGATTCTCGATGTCTTGATGAAGTGTGCCACCCATAGCAACATTGTAAAGCTGAGTACCACGACAGACGCCAAAAATAGGCTTGTTTTGTTTTCGTGCTTCTCGGATGAGAGCTAGTTCAAATAGATCCCTTTGAAGCAGATAATCATCACTTTCGATAGTCTGTTCTTCTCCGTAGAAATGAGGCTGGACATTTTGTCCACCGGTAAGAATCAGTTTATCAATCATAGTAATATAGGTGTGAGCTAAGGCTTCATCACCAATTGGCAAGATAATTGGGATTCCTCCAACTTTATTGACTCCCTCGATAAAGCCAGTTGAAGTATAACTTATATGGATAAATTGATCGTTGGGAATATCCCTTTGGTTTCCTGTTATACCGATAATCGGTTTTTTCATAAAGTGTCTGTTTCCTTTCTTACCTTACTCATCATCTTTTCTCATAAAGTAGAGTAAGGTTTGGAGTTCGCTGGTTAGGTCTACATATTGTACAACCACATCTTTTGGGACAGATAAGTGCACTGGGGAGAAGCAAAGAATTCCCTTGATACCAGCATCAACCAAGACGGATGCGACTTCTTGTGCCTTAACGCTCGGCACTGTTAGAATGGCAGTCTTTACGTTTCCTTCTTGGACCTTTTCTTTAATTTGAGAAATTCCATAAATAGGAATTCCATCATTTGTGGTGGTCCCGACGTCAGAATAATCATCTGTATCAAAGGCCATTACAATCTTCATTTTATTCCGTTCATGAAAGCGGTAATGTAAAAGAGCACGGCCCATATTTCCGACACCAACAATCATGACATTTGTAATCGAGTTGTCGTTGAGAAGATTGGCAAAGAAATTCATTAGTTTCTTGACATCGTAGCCAAAACCTCTACGACCTAACTCGCCGAAGTAAGAAAAGTCACGCCGAACAGTCGCAGAGTCGATTCCAATCGCCTCTGCGATTTGTTTTGAATTGGCTTTTTCAATATTTTCCGCGTTAAATCGCTTGAAAATCCGGTAGTAGAGGGAGAGCCGTTTAGCAGTAGCACGTGGAATAGGATTGCTTTTTTCAGTTTTCACAAAATCACGACCTTTCTATCTTCTATTCTATAGAAAGTTTGTGAAAAAATCAACTAATTTGATGAACAAAATATTATTATACTAATAAAGATAGATAAAATAATAGAAATAAGCAAAATTCTTAGAATTTCGCTTATTGGGGTGTTTTTTCAAAAATATCTCTTTCAACTAAACTATCCATCAGGAAATAGAATTTTTGCTGAATAATATGGTGTTTTTCTGATTTGAAGATATTAACCAATCTTAAACCAGACTTGTCCGTAATATTGATTTTTACTCCGCTTAGATCTTTATTGACGATAATCTTAAGCAAGAATCCATCGCCACTATTAGGAACAGCTTCGAGTAAGCGAGAAAGCTCGTAATTACCAACTTTTGTTTCAGCAAATGTATTATCTCGCAAGGTAAATTTCTTGACATTTGGATGGAGTGAATAGGTGAAGTCGCAGTTTGCTAAGCTAACAGATGTTTGAAAAGCCATCTTATCCTCCTAGTATTTCTTTTAGTTTTTGGCTGAATAGTTTGATTTCTTGTATGCTAGTTTGATCTGATACACTGATACGAATGGATTCTTTTAAGCGCTCAGAGTTTGGGCCATATAAGGCTTGAAGGACATGGCTGGGCTGAACAGCACCAGCTGTACAAGCAGAGCCAGTCGAGATTGAAAAGCCATTAAGGTCCATTTGAAGCAAGATAAGGTCATTCTTTTGGTTTGGAAATCCAATATTGACAACATAAGGCAGGCTAGGCTGACTTTCGTTTAGGTAGTAGTCTATATCCGCTAGGTTGTTCAGTAAAGTATCTTTTAACTGCTGGGCATGCTCAAGATTTTCCTCTAAGTGGGCAACATTTTCAGAAAGGGCAGTTGCCATTCCGACAATGGAAACGAGGTTTTCTGTACCCGCTCGATGCTTGTTTTCTTGATCGCCGCCATGCATGAAATTATCAAAATCCATCTGGTCAGCGTAGAGAAATCCCACCCCTTTTGGACCATGGAATTTATGAGCTGATGCACTCAGGAAATTGATTCCCCATTCTTCAGGATAGATAGGGAGCTTGCCGACGGCTTGGACCGCATCAACGTGGAAGGCAGCAGGATGATCTTTTAGCAATTTACCGATTTCTTGAATCGGCAAAATATAGCCTGTTTCATTGTTGACAGCCATTACTGAGACAAGGATAGTATCTGGTCTGAGGGCATTCTTGATATCTTCAGTTCGGATTTGCCCATCCACTGGCTGAATAATAGTCGCTTCAAAGCCAAAATGCTCCACTAAGTATTCAACAGGCTCCAAAACAGCATGGTGCTCAATGGCTGTAGTGATAATATGCTTGCCTTGATTCTGATGGCGCAGGGCATATCCCTTGATAGCAGTGTTATTACTTTCAGTAGCACCTGAGGTGAAGAGGATATTTTTGCTCTGTGTGTGTAGAACTTTAGCAATATCTTCGCGAGCTTGTCGGAGCAGTTTTTTAGCTTCTCGACCGTGGCTGTGGGTACTGGATGGATTGCCGAAGACTGTCATTGCCTGAGTCATGGACTTAATCGCAGCAGGTGACAAGGCAGTCGTAGCAGCATTATCTAAATAAATCACAAATTTATCCCTTATTTCTTTTGAAAAGCAAAAAGTGGGCTGACTGGTTTTCTCTCTTGAATACGCACGATAGCATCGCCAATCAACTCGCTGGCTGTGATATAGTGAACATTCTTCGGAGTCTTTTCTTTGGTATCAACAGAGTCAGTCACCAAGATTTCTCGGATAGGAACACTGTCTAGTAAGTCTGCAGCTTCATCTGCAAATAAACCATGACTTGAGACAGCATAGATTTCGACAGCTCCTTCACGTTCAACGATTTTAGCAGCTTCTGAGAAGGTACGACCGGTATTCAAGATATCGTCAATCAAAATCGCTTTTTTACCTTCAACTTCACCGATGATATAGCCTTCAGAGCGTCCTGCTTCATCTTCACCATAGTCGATGATGGCGATTGGAGCGTCGAGATATTCTGCCAAGCTACGAGCGCGTTTCACGCCAGAATTTTTCGGGCTAACGACGACAACATCCTCGCCAGTTAATCCCATATTGCAATAATGCTCAGCAAACAATGGAATGGTGAAGAGATTGTCAACAGGAATATCAAAGAAGCCTTGTACTTGGACAGCGTGAAGGTCAAGTGAAATAACTCTGTCTACGCCAGCTCCAACAAGCATATTGGCCACGAGTTTTGCAGTAATTGGCTCGCGAGGAGCAGCTGTCCGATCTTGGCGAGCATAACCAAAATAGGGCATAACCACAGTTACGGTATTGGCACTTGCTCGTTTACAAGCGTCAACCATTATCAATAGCTCCATCAAGTGATTATTGACTGGGAAGCTGGTAGACTGGATGATATAGATATCATAGCCACGAACACTCTCCTCAATGTTAATCTGAATCTCGCCATCAGAAAATTGGCGGGAAGAAAGCTTGCCTAAAGGTACTCCGGCAGCTTCAGCAATCTTCTCAGCAATTGAGTGATTGGAATTGAGGGAGAAAAGCTTCATATTTTTTTTGTCTGACATTAGAATGACCATCCTCTTTTTGTCTCTTTAGATTTATAAATATTATTTTACCAAAAAAATGAGATTATTTCAGCATTTTTACAAGTTTTCGGCAAATCTGGCAATCTTACTTTTACCAGGCTTGTATTGGATTTGATTTTCGTTTAAAAAGTCTTTGAACTTTTGCTCCCCCTTTTCAATATCATTGATCTCTAATTCTAATTCGAAATCTTTTTTACCAAAGTAACGACTTTCGTCTAAGGCAAAAAGGCCAATTGCATCTTGTTTTTCATAGCGAATATTTTCAAGGGTTCCGAGTATTGTTAGTTTGTCAACTGGGATTCCTTTTTCTTGGAGTTTGTCTAGGATTTCTCCCTGAGGAAATTGCAAATTTTCTGTAATTTCCTTGAATTCATCTTCGGACAAGGCTTGGTTGTATTCGAAATTTCCAAGTTTTTGAGGAATTTTTAGAGTAAACTCAGCAGCGTCAGGAGTGGTTCGGACTCGCAGAGCCATACGAGCTTCACGGAGAGCAAAGTCAGCCGAATCAATATAATAGTTGACTTGGAAAATTGGCTGGACATAATCAAAGAAGGTCAGAAGTCGTTTATGTTCGTCTTCTGTTAGCATTGTTTTGTATTCAATTTCTAAATGGTTCATTTTTAAATCCTTTTCTTTATCTGAAAGCGATTTTATGTTATAATAACAACTGTGTTTATTTTATACAAAAAACGAATAGATGACAAGGTATGTATATGACAATAGATTGGGAAGATTTTCTGGATCCATATATTCAGGCGGTTGGTGAGTTGAAAATAAAGCTTCGTGGCATTCGCAAACAGTATCGCAAACAGCAACGCCATTCACCGATCGAGTTTGTAACCGGTCGCGTAAAACATATTGAAAGCATCAAGGAAAAAATGGAACTTCGCGGGATAACTGAGGAAAACTTAGCCCAAGAGATGCAGGATATTGCTGGTTTGCGTGTTATGGTTCAATTTGTAGACGATGTGGATGAAGTTTTAGAAGTTTTACGAAATCGGACAGATATGCGTATCGTCCAGGAACGTGATTACATCAAAAACAAAAAAGACAGTGGTTATCGTAGCTACCATGCCATTGTTGAATATCCAGTAGATACGATTAATGGAAATAAAGTTATCTTGGCAGAAATTCAGATTCGTACCTTGTCCATGAACTTTTGGGCAACGATTGAGCACTCTTTAAACTATAAGTATAAAGGAGAATTTCCAGAGGAAATCAAACGGCGCTTGGAGACAACAGCTAATCTCGCCTATCAGCTAGATGAAGAGATGGGAGCCATTCGCGATGCCATCCAAGAAGCACAAGCGCTCTTTGATCCTCTGCACCGCAAGCTAAATGACGGTGTTGGAAATAGTGACGATACAGATGAAGAATACAGGTAAAAAAATAGCGATAATCCGCAATCGCAAAAGGCAGAGTGAGGAAGTATTTCAAACTCTGATGCAAAAATTGCGGAAAGCAGGCTTTATTCTGACACCCAAAAATCCAGATATCGTGATTTCTGTCGGTGGTGATGGGATGCTGCTATCAGCCTTTCACAAGTATGAAGAGCAGCTGGATAAGGTGCGCTTTGTCGGTGTCCATACCGGACATTTGGGTTTTTATACAGATTACCGAGACTTTGAAATCGATAAATTAGTGGAAAATCTGAAATTAGACACAGGTGCCAAGGTCTCTTATCCGATTTTAAATGTCAAGCTGACCTTTGAAAATGGGGAAACTCGGACGATTCGTGCGCTCAATGAAGCAACGATTAAACGTTCCGACAGAACCATGGTAGTTGATGTGGTCATCAATAATGTCCATTTTGAGCGTTTTAGAGGTGATGGGATTTCTGTCTCAACGCCTACTGGAAGCACAGCCTACAATAAATCGTTAGGAGGAGCTGTTCTACATCCAACGATTGAAGCCTTGCAAGTGACAGAGATTGCTAGCCTCAACAATCGTGTGTATCGTACTTTAGGTTCCTCAGTTATTGTTCCTAAAAAAGATAAGATTGAGCTCCTACCGACTCGTAATGACTACTATACCATAGCGGTTGATAATCAAACATTTTCTTATAAAAATATTGTCCGTATTGAGTACCAAATCGATAATCATAAGATTAACTTTGTAGCTTCACCTAGCCATACCAGCTTTTGGAATCGCGTGAGAGACTCCTTTATCGAGGAGTGCCAAGAATGAGATTTGAATTTATTGCGGATGAGCATGTCAAAGTCAAAACTTTTTTGAAAAAGCATGAAATTTCAAAAGCCCTTTTGGCCAAAGTGAAGTTTGCAGGTGGCAATATTCTTGTCAATGGTCAAACTCAAAATGCCATTTATTTGCTGGATATTGACGATAAGGTGACAGTAGATATCCCTTCTGAGAAAGGCTTTGAAAGCCTAGAAGCCGTGGATCGTGATTTGTCGATCGTGTATGAAGATGAGCACTTTCTAGTTTTAGATAAGCCTGCCGGAGTAGCTAGTATCCCTAGTGTCAACCATTCGAATACGATGGCAAACTTTGTTAAGGCTTACTATATTCGGCAAGATTATGAAAACCAGCAGGTTCACATTGTGACGAGATTGGATCGCGATACCAGTGGACTCATGCTCTTTGCAAAACATGGCTATGCCCATGCAAGACTGGATAAGCAACTGCAGAAAAAAATGATTGAGAAGCGCTATTATGCGCTCGTTCAGGGGAGCGGTGAGCTTAAACTGGAGGGAGATATAATTGCGCCAATCGGGCGCGACCCTGACAGCATCATCACCAGATGTGTGACAAAGGATGGTAAGTATGCTCATACCAGCTACAAGGTTGTAGAGCAGTTTGGCGATATCTATTTGGTAGATATTCGCTTGCTCACTGGACGAACCCATCAAATTCGTGTGCACTTTGCCCATCTTGGCTTTCCTCTTCTTGGGGATGATCTCTATGGTGGGACTTTGGAAGCGGGAATTACACGTCAGGCTTTGCATTGTCACTCTTTATCTTTTTATAATCCATTTTTGGAAAAGCAGCTCCAATTGGAATCCCAGTTGCCGATTGATTTCCAAAACACCATTACATCGTTAACAAAAAATAATTAAAATTTTAAAGGAGAAACTCATGGAAGTTTTTGAAAATCTAAGAGACTCAGTTGTTGGTAAAAATGTTCGTATTGTATTGCCAGAAGGGCAAGAACCGCGTATTCTTCAAGCGGTTAAACGCATAGTCAAAGAATCAGAAGTTACACCAGTTCTTTTGGGGAATCCAGATAAGATCCGTATTTACTTGGAAATCGAAAATATTATGGACGGATATGAAGTCATAGATCCTAAAAACTATGACAGAATGGAAGAAATGGTAGCTGCTCTTGTGGAACGTCGCAAGGGCAAAATCAGTGAAGAAGAAGCTCTTGAGCTTTTAAGAACAGACGTTAATTATTTTGGGGTGATGCTAGTCTATCTCGGTATCGTAGATGGTATGGTTTCTGGCTCTATCCACTCTACAGCTGCTACAGTGCGTCCAGCCTTGCAAATCATTAAAACACGTCCAAATGTAACAAGAACTTCAGGTGCCTTCCTCATGGTGCGTGGTTCAGAACGTTATCTTTTCAGCGACTGTGCCATTAATATCAATCCTGACTCAGAAGCCTTGGCAGAAATTGCGATTAACTCAGCCGTGACAGCTAAAATGTTTGGCATTGATCCTAAGATTGCCATGCTGAGCTATTCAACGAAAGGTTCTGGCTTTGGAGAAAGCGTTGATAAAGTGGTTCAAGCGACTAAGTTGGTCCATGACTTGCGCCCAGACTTAGAAGTTGACGGGGAATTACAATTTGACGCTGCCTTTGTACCAAGCACAGCAGCCTTGAAAGCTCCAGGAAGCAAGGTTGCAGGTAAAGCGACTGTCTTTGTCTTCCCAAGCATTGAAGCAGGAAATATCGGTTATAAAATGGCAGAGCGTTTAGGTGGATTCTCAGCAGTCGGTCCAGTTCTTCAAGGATTGAACAAGCCAGTAAATGACCTTTCACGCGGATGTAATTCAGATGACGTTTATAACTTAACACTGATTACAGCTGCACAAAGTGTTGACCAATAAAATAACTAAAAAAGATGAGTAATTCATCTTTTTTAGTCTGTTTAAGTATGAGAGAAATGTTAGATTTAAAAAAATTTGGAATTGAAATGTGGGAAGAGGAGAAAATTGCCTCTTTTCGCAAGAAATTATTGACGTGGTATGATAAAAACAAACGTGACCTGCCTTGGCGCAGAACAAATAATCCTTATCATATCTGGGTTTCTGAGATTATGTTGCAGCAAACACGTGTGGATACGGTGATTCCTTACTATGAGCGTTTTCTTGACTGGTTTCCAACTGTGGCCGACTTAGCGCAGGCACCAGAAGATAGACTGCTCAAGGCTTGGGAAGGGTTGGGCTATTATTCGCGGGTGCGAAATATGCAAAAAGCAGCCCAGCAGATAATGACGGATTTCGCTGGAAAATTTCCTGATAGCTATGAAGGAATTGCTAGCCTCAAAGGGATTGGACCTTATACGGCTGGTGCCATTGCTAGTATTGCCTTTGGCCTAGCTGAGCCTGCGGTGGATGGCAATGTCATGCGGGTGCTGAGTCGCTTGTTTGAAGTTGATTTAGATATTGGGCAACCAAGCAATCGTAAGGTCTTTCAGGCCATGATGGAGATTCTGATTGATCTAGACAGACCTGGGGATTTCAATCAAGCACTGATGGATCTGGGGTCAGATATTGAATCTCCTGTTAATCCCCATCCAGAAGACAGTCCTGTAAAAGAGTTCAGCGCCGCTTATTTACATGGAACAATGGATAAATACCCAATCAAAGCACCTAAAAAGAAGCCGGTTCCAGTCTATCTGCAAGGCTTGATTATCGAAAACGAACAAGGCCAATTCTTGCTTGAAAAGAATGAGGCTGCTGGCTTGTTATCCGGTTTTTGGCATTTTCCCTTGATTGAAGTTGAGGAATTTCAATCAGAGAATCAGATGTCTCTCTTTGAGGTGGCTGAAAACCAGCTAAATCTGGATTTATCTCCTCAAGAAAGCTTTGAGCAGGATTATGATTTAATTGTCAATTGGCAGCAGCAGTCCTTTCCAAAGGTGCAACATATCTTCAGCCATCGCAAGTGGCATATTCAGCTGGCTTACGGTCGAGTTAAGGATAGCCAGCACGCAGCTGAGGGAGAAGTTTTGTGGCTACATCCAGAAGAATTTGCCAAGTACCCTTTTGCCAAGCCCCAGCAGAAGATGTGGGAGGCTTTTAGGAACCTAAAAGATGGAAACTAAAGTCAATAGTCTATTGTACTTGATTAAATTTACGAAGAATAGGAAATCATTAAAATATGTCCCACACCCCTAGTCCTCCAGATAAAACTTTTATTGGACGTCGTAGCAAACTTGCTGGTGTCATTTATTTTATATTAGGCGCTTTGAATTTCTTACATTGCCTTCTTTATTTTCAGTGGGTATTTTCTCCAACGGTGAAACCTGACTTCGTCATTATTCCAATTTTTATAGGCTTAAATATTTATTTTTTGACTCGCGAGTTCATCTATAAATGCTTCCATTGGTGTGGCTATCATGCCTTACCTGAGTTAGTTGAGTTCGGGAGCGGACGCTATTCCTTTCACTTGCCTGTCTTCGAAAGACATACCGAAAACTATAAAGTCTATTACAGTAAAAGATCAAAGAAACATCAAATTCTCTTCTTTGTAAGCTATATTTTATATGTGAATTTGATTTCAGGAGTTCTTTTGCTCTTCTCATGTGTATACTGGGCTATGTTTATTGAAAGTTCCTCGAGATTTCAAGATTGGCACGCTTTTCTATTTATTTTTTCACTAATCATCCTGTATCTCTGTATTGAAGCTTTATTTAAAAAATATAAACATTGGTTTAAAAATTATTTTAAACTAGATGATAGAATAGTAGAACACGGCTTTCCGATATATACTTTGAAAGAAAAATAAAAGACAAACAATATTGTTTGTCTTTTTCATTTTTAAAATAACTTATAGTCCTTCTCGCTCTGTAAAGAGGGAGGCAAATAAACTACCCTTTAAATGGAAACTTATACTTAAATCCCAGCAAAAGCTTTAATTTCATCTGCAGTCATAGAAGAATCACAACGAACAGCCACTTGACCGTCTTGAACATGAACGAAACCAGGAACCGTCGGAATGCTGTATTCAGAGCGGAAGGCTTGCAGTTTCTCTAATTCGCTGGCTTCTTCGCTGTTAATGAAGTAGATGTGGGCTTTAGTTTCAGCCACAACACCAGCCAATGTTCCAGCAAATTTACGGCAGTAAGGGCAAGTTTTGCGACCAACAAAGAAAGTTGCTGTCTCTTTGTCAGCAATCGCTTGACGAGCTCGGTCAACAGTTGAGACTTCTAGGTCTTTAATATGTTGAGCAAATTGTTCCATAAATAATCCTCATTTCTTTTGATAAAACTAGTATGCCATAAAAAGTAGAAAAATGCATGATTTGGAAACGAAAAACCAGAGAATCTGAACTTTATTCTCTGGTTGATAAGATTATTTTATTTGATAAAGGCATTAATTTCTGCTTCAATAGCAGCAATTTTTGCTTGAGAATCCTCATTGCTATCACCGACAACGGCAATGTAGAACTTGATTTTTGGTTCAGTACCAGAAGGACGAACAGCGATCCATGAACCATCCGCAAGTGTGTATTTCAAGACGTCGCTTGGAGGAGTTGTCAAGTTTGTAACAGTACCATCTGTAGCAGTAGCAGTTTGAGCCTTAAAGTCTTCTACGACAGTAATAGCTGTTTGGTTCCATTCTTTCGGACCATTGTCACGGAATTTAGCCATGATAGCCTTGATTTGCTCAGCTCCATCAACACCAGACAAGGTCACAGAGATAGTCTTTTCTGCGTAGTAGCCGTATTCTTTATAGATTTCTTCGATACCGTCAGCCAGAGTTAAGCCACGTGAACGGTAGTAGGCAGCAAGCTCAGCCACGACCAAAACAGCTTGGATAGCGTCTTTATCGCGTACAAACGGTTTAATCAGATAGCCGAAGCTTTCTTCAAATCCCATCATGTAGGTGTGGTTGTGTTTTTCTTCGAATTCTTGAATCTTTTCAGCGATAAATTTGAAACCAGTCAAGACATTGAACATGGTTGCGCCATAGCTTTCGGCAATCTTAGTCACTAAGTCAGTAGAAACGATAGACTTACAGAGAGCTGCGTTAGCTGGCAGAGTTCCTGCACTCTTATGAGCTTCTAGGATGTACTTAGCCATGATAGCACCGATTTGGTTACCTGAAAGGTTGAGGTAGCTACCATCTTTTTGAAGAACCTCCACACCAACACGGTCAGCGTCTGGGTCAGTTGCAACCAAGACATCTGCACCAACTTTGCGACCCAATTCCTCAGCTAAAGCAAAGGCTGCTTGGCTTTCAGGGTTTGGAGACTTAACAGTAGAGAAGTCTGGATCAGCTACAGCCTGAGCTTCAACAACTTGCACAGAGTCAAATCCAGCTTGGGCAAGAGCACTACGAGCCAGCATTTCACCAGTACCGTGCAGTGGAGTATAGACAATCTTCATGTCCTTGCCGTATTCATCAATCAGTTTTTGGTTGATATTGACATCTTTAACTTCTTTGAGGTATTCTACATCGACAGCTTCGCCGATCACTTCAATCAAGCCAGAAGCTTTTTCAGCTTCAACATCAGCGACCTCAATCGCAAAAGGATTTTCAATCGCACGGATGTAGTCAGTCAATGCATCTGCATCATGCGGAGGCATTTGACCGCCGTCTTCACCATATACCTTGTAGCCGTTAAATGGAGCAGGGTTGTGGCTGGCTGTAATCATGATACCAGCGAAAGTTCCTAGATGGCGCACTGCAAATGAAAGTTCTGGAGTTGGGCGCAGGCTTTCAAAGACATAAGACTTGATACCGTGCTTAGCTAAAACAGCAGCAGATTCAAAGGCAAATTCTGGTGAAAAATGACGAGAGTCGTAAGCAATCGCAACACCGCGTTTTTTGAACTCATCACCTTTTTCTTCAATCAAGCGAGCCAAACCTTCGGTTGCCTGACGGACAACATAGATATTGATACGGTTGGTACCAGCGCCGATCAAACCACGCATACCAGCAGTACCAAACTCAAGGTTTGTATAAAAGGCATCTTCCTTAGTTTTTTCGTCCATACCTTCTAACTCTTTCCGAAGATAGTCAGGAAGTTCAGCGAAGTCAAGCCATTTTTTGAAGTTTTCTTGATAGGTCATAGATGGAGTCTCCTTTATATTTAAGATAGAAAATCATCGTGTCTTTAAGATAGGCCGCAAGATTTTCTTGTTTGTTTAATCGCTTTCATTGTAACATATTTTCATAGTTTTTGAAAGTGCTGACCTAAAAAATAATGAAATCCTTTGAAAAAGTGAACAAAAATAGAGTAAAAAAATAATCACACTAGGTGATTATTTTTTAAGTTTTTCAAGTGCTGGAACGATTGCAACTGTAAGGAGAGCAGATATAATCATTTCTGAGATTGAATTGGCTGATAAAACCAGCGCAAGCATGGCTCTGATGTCTCCATTGTAAACAGATGAAAATAGAATGAAAATTCCTCCGAGAACGAAGATGGTGTTAGTCATTGAACCAACGGCACCAGCCAAAACTAAACCTGGCTTGTTTTTCATCCATTTGTAGACAAAATACGGGGTGATTCCGATTAGAATACGTGGCACCATAGCAATCATCAATGAATTGATGCTTCCATTTTCTACAAAAGGACTGAAGAGGTAGCTAGTTGGCAGCAGGACAACGGTGTTGGTCACCACACTGATTACCCCCATCAGAGCTCCAAGAACAGCTCCAATTCGTGGTCCGTAGATAATACTAGCGATAATGACTGGAATATGAATAATGGTCGGCTTAATCGGAACTGGTAGTAGGTTGAAAATGACAGAGCTCAGCAGATGGAGCACTAACATAATAGCAAAAAAGATAGCAATTTGCGCGATACTAGATTGTTTTCTCATTTAGAATTTCCTTTACTTTTTCTATAATAATATTGACATCAGCTAGAGCGCCAGTCCCATGATCTCCGCAAGCTAGAACAGCTTCACGCGGTTCGATAATCTCCCAGCCAAATTTTTTTAATCTTTCAAAATTGTGCTGAGTTAGTGGATTTTCATACATCTTGGTATTCATGGCTGGCGCGATGGCTTTTTTGACATGAGATGGGAGAGCAAGAGCTGTAGCGGTTACCATATTGTCTGCCAGACCATTAGCCAGTTTGGCGATGGTATTGGCTGTAGCAGGAGCGACTAAGAAAAGATTTGTTTCTTTACCGATTTCAATATGGTTGACCTTGTCTGGCCTCGGCTCGTCCATAAGGTCAAGGGAAACAGGATTCTTTGATAAAACCTGTAAGGTCAGCGGGGTGATAAAGTGACTGGCAGCTTCCGTCATGAGAACAGACACACTATAGCTTAGCTTACCCAGCTGGCTCGTAATATCTGCTGCTTTATAGGCCGAAATACTGCCCGTGACAGCGAGAGTAACATGGATCATGAACTGTCTCCTTTCTGGATATGGCTTAACAATTGTTCAGCAATTTCTTCCTTGGAGAAAGCTTCTGAGACAGTGTTTACTCCTAGGAGATAGGCGTGGTGTTGCCCGTTAGCAATTTCAGTCAAATCGTTGGCTACAATTAATTCAGCTTGATTTTTTTCAAGGCTGGCTTTAGCAGCGGCAAGTAAGTCTTCTTTAGAAACGTCAACTAAGAGCTTAAAGCCAATCAATCGAATATTGGGATTCCATTCCTTGACTTTGCCGATGATTTTAGGATTTTTCTTGAGGAAAAGAACCTGATAATCATCAGCAGACGAAATCTTACTTTCAGAATTACTTTTTTCCAGAAATTCTGCCAAATCTGAACTGGCAAGAACCTCCTCAAATCCTACCATATACACTGGTTTATAGTCAGAAACAGCCATTGAATGAATGAGCACATCATGAGCTGGTACCAGCTCTTCCATGGCTATCAGGAGCTGCTCCGTATCTTCGATCATCTTAATCGTTAGGTTGTCATGCGGTGCAGGTTTAACAGCTTTCGCCGTGGTTAGCAGTGTCACATAGGCACCATTGGCTAAACAATGCTCAGCTATCATTTTTCCAAGTTGACCTGTCGAATGATTGGTGATAGAGCGAACTTGGTCGATTTTTTCACTCGTTCCGCCAGAAGTAATCAATATGTTCATAGCCTTATTCTACAAGAAAAAATGAATTTAGTAAAATAAAATTAACTTAATACTCAATTTAGCCAAACTTATTTTTTTACTAGAAAAGATGCATCATGCAAAAATATTTAAAGTAATTACCGAACATTATGTTGTTATTGGAGTTTAAATGTGCAGTTTTGTATCATATTTGTTATAATAGTTTTATCAAATTAGAGGAGTTCCTTAATGAAAACAGATATCGAAATTGCTCAGAGTGTTGAATTACAGCCTATTGTGGATGTAGTAAAAAAGATTGGCATTGATTATGACGATTTGGAGCTGTACGGAAAGTACAAGGCCAAGCTCAGTTTTGACAAAATTCGTGAGGTAGCGAAAAATCCTGTCGGCAAGCTGATTTTGGTGACGGCAATCAATCCAACTCCAGCTGGAGAAGGTAAGTCTACCATTACCATTGGACTGGCTGATGCACTCAACAAAATTGGTAAGAAAACGATGATTGCCATTCGCGAACCGTCCTTGGGACCAGTGATGGGGATCAAAGGAGGAGCAGCTGGTGGCGGTCACGCGCAAGTCCTACCGATGGAAGATATTAACTTACATTTTACTGGCGACATGCATGCCATTACGACTGCGAATAATGCTCTGTCTGCTCTTATCGACAATCATCTGCATCAGGGAAATGAGTTGGGAATCGATCAGCGTCGCATTATCTGGAAACGGGTGGTTGACCTGAATGACCGGGCTCTTCGTCATGTGACCGTTGGCTTAGGAAGTCCGGTTAATGGTATTCCGCGCGAAGATGGTTTTGATATCACGGTTGCTTCTGAAATCATGGCGATTCTTTGCTTGGCAACAGATATTGAAGATTTGAAAAATCGCTTGGCAAACATTGTCATCGGTTATCGCTATGACCGCACACCAGTCTATGTTCGTGACCTTGAGGTAGAAGGAGCCTTGGCATTAGTCTTGAAAGATGCGATTAAGCCAAATCTAGTTCAGACTATTTACGGAACACCAGCCTTTGTTCATGGTGGACCGTTTGCCAATATCGCCCATGGCTGTAACTCTGTTTTGGCGACTAGCACAGCGCTGCGCTTGGCTGATTATACAGTGACTGAAGCTGGCTTCGGTGCAGACCTTGGCGCTGAGAAATTCCTCGATATCAAGACTCCGAACTTACCAACTTCTCCAGATGCAGTGGTAATTGTCGCAACACTTCGTGCTCTTAAGATGAATGGTGGCGTTGCTAAGGATGCACTTACAGAAGAAAATGTAGAAGCAGTTCGTGCAGGTTTTGCTAACCTTAAACGCCACGTTGAAAATATCCGTAAGTTCGGTATTCCAGCAGTCGTAGCCATCAATGAATTTGTCTCTGATACGGAAGCTGAAATTGCTGCGCTTAAGGAACTCTGTGCAGAAATCGGGGTACCTGTTGAGCTTGCTAGTGTCTGGGCTGATGGTGCTGAAGGCGGTGTGGCTCTAGCTGAAACTGTAGTCAAAACTATTGACGAAAAACCAGCACACTACACTCGTCTTTATGACAATGACTCAACTATCGAAGAGAAGATCGATAAAATTGTCACTGAAATCTATCGCGGTTCAAAAGTAAACTTTGAGAAAAAAGCGCAGACTCAGATTCGGGAAATTGTCAAGAATGGCTGGGACAAGCTGCCAATCTGTATGGCCAAAACACAGTATAGCTTCTCAGACAATCCTGCTGCTTTAGGCGCGCCAGAAAACTTTGAAATTACCATTCGTGAATTGGTACCAAAACTTGGGTCAGGCTTTATCGTGGCTTTGACAGGAGATGTCATGACCATGCCAGGTCTACCAAAACGTCCTGCAGCACTCAATATGGATGTGGCAGCCGATGGTACAGCGATTGGTTTGTTCTAATTGAATTTAAGATATAAGAAGAGGTTGGGCTAAATAGCGCTGGGCCTCTCTTTTTTAGACTTAAATTCCAGATGTTTTGATATAATAAAGCCATATTCCCATCACCTATTTTTTGCTCATAGGAGGATGAACATTGAAAAAAAGAAGTCTCAAACAGGAATTAATTTATTTGGCCTCAGGGGAATCGATAAGTGTCGTGTTGTTCTGTATCGTGTATGTTCTGTATACGAAACCAGAGACTCGATTTGCTACATCCAGCGCTGTCCTTTATTTTCCACTGTTAATTCTTAATCTGATATTGGTTCAAGGTTCCCTCTATTGGCTTAACTGTTTAAGACGAATCCAAAAGAAGAAGGCCTTGGAAACTCAACTACTTGCACCTCTTTATAAAGGATTAAAAGTGCTGGATTTTATGATGCTGCTTGCATATATACCGATTTGGATCTGGTCTTTTATAGTGAGTAGTGGCAGTAATATCATTATTGGAGTTTTACTTTGGTTGTTTGCCATCATTGAATTTGTAAATTATTTTTACTATCGCCTGTCTTACTATACAATGGGTGGCCTAGGACTGCAAGTGATGAGGCCTCTCAAGTTATTATTGACGGGAAAAGCAACCAAATCACAAATTGCAAAAGAAATTTCCTTATACGAAAAAAATATGGAGCATAAATAATGAAAAAGAAATACCTATTAATAACTCTTCTAAGCATTGCCCTTTTGACCTTGACTGGTTGTCAATCTGTTGAAAAGTGGTTTAAAAATGCCAAGGAAGAATGGCTGGGGCTGGAGATGACGGTTCGCACCTATGATGAGAATTCCCAACTCATCGACCAGATGTCGGGCAAATCCTTATCCATCTCGCGTAACGAGGAATTTGACTCAGTTGATGCGGAAGGAAATTCCAAGGAAGATTCTTCTGTGCTCAAAATTACCTTGGGTAAGTATGAGATTGACCATGTGGGCTCTTCCTTGATTGCAGAAGAAAAGGGGTTGAAAGATGTCTTTGCTCAATATCAAAAGACTGCGGATGTTGAGGAGAATAGCCATGCAGTCCCTGTTTTAAATCGTATGATTTCAGCTTTTAAAAACGATTTTACCGGCAAGAAAAAGGTTATTCTGATTCGCTCTCAAAACGGCACTCCGTTGGCTGCCTATGCTGGCGATCGTGTCTCTCTTGATAAATCTGATGCTCCCAAAACTTCTGAGTTGCTGATTGACGGCAAGCGCCTCGTGATTTACCGCTGCGACTACACTATTTATGACCGTGAATTGCTGGAGTAAGTTATGGATGTAGAAGAATTACTTGAAAATCTGAAAGCAGTAGCTAACCCTGACGATGCGGTTGCTATGAAAGCCTATATGAAAAATAAATTTGAATTTTTAGGAATCAAGACTCCGGCTAGGAGGAAACTCGCAAAGATTTTTTTCAAACAGCAAACAGACTCCGTCATTGATTGGGATTTTATAAATGAAGCTTGGAATAATCCTTATCGAGAATTACAGTATGCCGCGCTAGATTATCTGGAAATTCGCAAGAAGCTCTTGACCCCATCTGATTTGCCACGTTTGAAGAAACTAGCTCAAACTAAGTCTTGGTGGGATACCATTGACTTTTTGGACCGCTTGGTCGGATCCATCATTGCCCGATTTCCAGAAACCAAAGAGATTATTCTATCTTGGAGCTGTGACCAAGATTTTTGGTTGCGGCGCCTGGCTATTGATCATCAGTTGCTGCGAAAAGAAGATACTGACACAGAACTATTAGAGAAAATTTTAGTGAATAATCTTGGTCAAACAGAATTCTTTATTAACAAGGCCATCGGCTGGGCGCTGAGAGATTATTCCAAAACAAATCCAGACTGGGTCAGAGATTTTATCGAGCGGCATCAGGCAGAAATGGCTGCGCTTAGTATTCGAGAGGGAAGTAAGTATTTATGAAACATATTTATTTAAAATATCTGGAAGAGAAGGATTACTCAGTTTGGCTGGAAGGATTTTCAAATAGACTACCATCCCAATCACCATTTGATGATGGACTTTTAGATATGACAATTTGTACAGAAAGTTGGTTTGCGGATTTGGTAGCTAAGCACCGCGATTTTCGAGAGAAAGACCAACAGTATATTTGGGGAATTTATGACGCAAAAAGCGGAAAACATGTAGGTATGGTTAATTTATTTGTGCTAGCTAGAGATGATTTTCAATGGGCAGAAATAGGTTATACGATACATAATCAATTTTGGCGTCAGGGCTACGCCAGAGCAATGTTAGAAGAACTCAAGAAAGTCAGTCGCGAACTAGGATTTCATCGTTTAGAAGCACATGTTGATCTACAGAATATCCCTTCGCAAAAATTACTAGAGCAAGCTGATTTCTATCGTGAAGGAGTACGGAAACAATTCCAAAAAGAAGGTCAGGAGTGGAAGGATAGACAAGTTTTTGTTTATATTTTAGATTAAACACCTTGACAAAACGGAAAAAGATAAGGTAAACTATATCTCGTGCGATGAGTCGATATGCAGATTTTCTGCAAATTGAAGCATGGGAGGTCATAAACGCAGGAGCGGACCTTGATCAGTTGTGTGAACCTGCTGATCACACGAAAGTGCCCTTATCCCCAGTCTACGGATTGGGGATTTTCTATTGCTCTTGACGAAACCAGTCTGCAGGACGAAGTCAAGTCTTAGAGCAGTAGATACAGTTTTGTCCGTGAGGGCAAAATCTGTAAACCCTGAAACTTCTCTTAGAGAGGCAAAACAATTAGTCGCAGCCGAGCTTAGAGACATAGATACTGAGACGGTCGACGTCGTGAGTGCTATTGCTCTTGATGAAACTACTCTTAGAAATGCAAGATAGTTATCTGCGGCTGATCTTAGAGACATTGATATTGAGGAGGTCAGCATTGTGAGTGTTGCGTATTTCGACAAAATAAGGCCGTAATTCTTTAGAAATATTTGCATTTTTCCTTAAAAATAGTATAATACTAGAATATACAAAATTTTTAGAAAATTCAGAGGTGGATTGTATGGGATATACAGTTGCTGTAGTTGGTGCCACTGGTGCTGTTGGCGCTCAAATGATTAAAATGCTGGAAGAATCAACACTTCCAATTGACAAGATTCGTTATTTGGCTTCTGCTCGTTCAGCTGGTAAGGTTCTTCAGTTCAAGGGACAAGATGTTACGATCGAAGAAACAACAGAAACTGCCTTTGAAGGCGTAGACATCGCTCTTTTCTCAGCTGGTGGCTCTACTTCAGCAAAATATGCTCCCTATGCAGTTAAAGCTGGTGCAGTCGTAGTGGACAACACCTCATATTTCCGCCAAAATCCTGATGTGCCTCTGGTTGTTCCAGAAGTAAACGCTCATGCACTAGATCAGCATAAAGGGATTATCGCTTGTCCTAATTGCTCAACTATTCAGATGATGGTGGCCTTGGAGCCAGTCCGTCAGCAATGGGGCTTGGAGCGTATCATTGTTTCAACTTATCAGGCGGTTTCTGGTGCAGGTATGGGAGCCATTCTTGAAACGCAACGCGAGCTTCGTGAAGTGTTGAATGATGGTGTGACCCCGCGTGATTTGCATGCGGAAATCTTACCTTCAGGCGGTGACAAGAAACACTATCCTATCGCCTTTAATGCTCTTCCGCAAATCGATGTCTTTACTGACAATGATTACACTTACGAAGAGATGAAGATGACTAAGGAAACCAAGAAAATTATGGAAGACGATAGCATCGCAGTTTCAGCAACGTGTGTACGTATTCCAGTCTTGTCAGCTCACTCTGAGTCTGTTTACATCGAAACAAAAGAAGTGGCTCCAATTGAAGAAGTCAAGGTAGCCATTGCAGCTTTCCCAGGAGCCGTTCTGGAGGATGATGTGGCTAACCAAGTCTACCCACAAGCTATCAATGCTGTTGGCTCACGTGATACCTTTGTTGGTCGTATCCGTAAGGACTTGGATGCTGAAAAAGGAATTCACATGTGGGTTGTTTCAGATAACCTTCTTAAAGGTGCTGCTTGGAACTCTGTACAGATTGCAGAAACGCTTCATGAGCGTGGTTTGGTCCGTCCAACGGAAGAAGTTGTTTTTGAATTAAAATAAACTGTCTAAAAATACGTGACAGGTCGAGGATTGAATTTCTGTCATTCAATCCTCTTTTTATACAAAGAGAGGTAAGTCTATGGCATACGCAGATTTGAAGAATTGTAAAATTATCACCGCTTTTATCACTCCTTTTCATGAAGATGGCTCCATCAATTTTGAGGCTGTTCCAGATTTGATTGAGCATTTGTTGGCTCACCATACAGATGGGATTTTGCTAGCTGGAACGACTGCAGAGAGTCCAACCCTGACTCACGATGAAGAGTTGGAATTGTTTGCGGCTGTACAAGAAGTTGTCAAGGGTCGTGTTCCTTTGATAGCTGGTGTCGGTACCAACGAAACGCGCGACTCCATCGAATTTGTCAAAGAAGTAGATGCGTTTGGTGGTTTTGCGGCAGGTTTGGCCATTGTTCCCTATTACAATAAACCGTCTCAAGAAGGCATGTATCAGCACTTTAAAGCGATTGCGGACGCTTCAAACCTGCCTATCATTATCTATAATATCCCAGGACGGGTAGTAGTTGAGATGACACCTGAGACTATGTTGAGGCTGGCAGAGCACCCAAATATTATTGGCGTGAAGGAATGTACGAGTCTGGCTAATATGGCTTATTTGATTGAACATCGTCCAGAGGAGTTCCTGATTTATACCGGTGAGGATGGCGATGCCTTTCATGCTATGAATCTGGGGGCTGATGGAGTTATTTCAGTTGCTTCTCACACAAACGGTGATGAAATGTTTGAAATGCTGGATGCTATTGAGCACAATGATATCAAAAAAGCAGCAGCTATCCAACGGAAATTCATCCCTAAAGTCAATGCCCTGTTCTCTTATCCAAGCCCAGCCCCAGTCAAGGCCGTTCTCAATTACATGGGCTTTGCAGCAGGTCCAACCCGCTTACCGCTTGTGCCAGCTCCTGAAGAAGATGCTAAGCGTATTATCAAGGTTGTAGTTGATGGCGACTATGAAGCGACTAAAGAGACTGTTAAAGGGGTTCTAAGACCAGATTATTGATCGGCAATTTTGGTTTAGATTTTATATAGATAAGTAAGGTGTGATTAAATAATATGACAGAAGAGCATAGTAAACGAATCGAAGAGTACAAGGCAAAGCGCAGTCTGGAAAAACTTGAGGGGAAGAGAGTTTACGACAAGCCAATTATTCGAACTGGTGATAAGGCAAGTTTTTATGGCGCAGGTCTAACTTTGTTAGGATTTGGTCTGGGGGTTCTTTATCTACTTCTTAACCTTATAACAGATTGGGATTTAAAACTTTTCTCTCTTATCTGGGAAACACTTGCTGGATTAGGGATTGTTGTCAGTCTTTTCGGGGCTTTTAAAATTGGTCGGTTAGAGTTACATACTGTGTCAATGATAGCAGACAAAGAGAAGAATTTTGACATTAAAAGGGCTTTCAATCTTTATAATGTCATCCACAAACCGACTAAGAAAGTTTTACTTCAATACGATAGTGAGGATGATAGTTTAATTTCTCTAAACGCTGGGGGTGATTTATTAGTTGAGCTCCTAAAGAAAGTTGAGGAAGAGAAACTGCCCTTTAATAAGATTAACAAAACTCTGAAATTAGAAGAAGTGTCTGAAAATCATTGGAAAATGCAATATCGTTACAAGAAACAAGACATTGTATTAGAGTAAAATGGTATATAGTATATGCCTGATTAGTTAGTCCTATCTTTTTGAAAAAAACAAGAAAAAATTGTATAATGATAGGGTAAGTTCTAGCTTGAGAGGTGATGAAATGCGGGTTCGTAAGGCAAGCAAGGATGATTGGCAACAAATCCAAAAAATATGTAGAGAAACTTGGCTGGCTACCTATAAAGATATTTACTCCTCTTCCTACATAGAACGAGTGTTTGACATATTCTATAGCCAAGAACGTTTGCATAAGGACTTGACTGAACTTTCTACCGAATGGAACGGCTATTGGCTGGCAGAAAGGAATAGGCAGGTGCTTGGTTGCATTGGTGGTGGAATGAGCGAGGACGGCAGAGCCAATGTCTACGTTCTCTATGTCTTGCCGCAGGCTCAACGTTTGGGAATCGGTCATGAGTTACTGGAGACCTTGACAAGTTATCAAAAATCACAATATCAAGCAAGAGAACAAGCCGTCACAGTAACCGAAGGAAATGCTATCGGTCTTCCATTTTATGAAAAAGAGGGTTTTGTCTTCGAGTCTGCCACTGAAAATTGGATTGATAGCAGTCAAGCCAGAGATTTACACTATATCAGAAATATATAAATAAGGAGTATTTTATGAAAGTTATTAAACGCAGTGGGGAAGTCGTTGACTTTGACCCAGATAAAATCTATCAAGCGGTATTAAAAGCAGCTCAAACTGTTTATGTCTTGACAGACGACCTCCGTCAAAATCTAGCCTTGGTCACAAAAAAAGTCGTGTTAGATTTGGAAGAAGCCAAGGTTGAGCGTGCGACTATCAGTATGATTCAGTCTATGGTTGAAAACCGTCTCTTGGGAGCAGGTTATATCACCATTGCTGAGCATTATATTTCTTACCGCTTGCAGCGTGATTTGGAGCGCAGTGGTTACGGTGATCATATCGCTGTCCATTTGCATTTTGAGCAAATCCGATAACAATGCTGAAAAGCCCACATGGGCTTTTTCTTTTTCAAAACTCAATTTATAAAGTCACTTCAAAGTAGATTTTTCTTTAGGATTTGTAACCGTATTCAAAGATTTTTCCTAGTTTTTATTAGAAAAAGACCTTTCAAAGCCAATAAAATCAATATGTATAATCTAAACTTATGGTCTTATTAATCTTTCTTAAGTAGACATCATAACATATTAGATATAAAATGAAAGCGTCAACAAATACTGAGCTACAAAATGAAAGCGCTCTTATACAAATAAAAACTATACAAAAGGAGTCAATAAAATGGCAACTAAAGAAGAAATTTTACGTGAACTATACCCTGAGGATCTTTTCCACTATGCCGATGGCTTGACATTGGGAGAAGCGGAAGTATTACAAGAAACTCGTCGTTTGATTGAAAAACATCTTCGTCCAGTCATTAATGAATATTGGGAAGCACCGGATTTCCCATTTGAAGAATTCTATGCAGTTGCTAAAGGCGCTCAAATCATGAACAACCCTAAATTGTTCGAAGGACGCGAAGGCAACTACAAACCATCAGAACTTTACATCGCATTCTTGTATTTGGAATTAGGCCGTTTCGATGCGTCTATAGCGACTTTCTTCACAGTTCATGGTGGACTTTGCTACAACACAGTCTTGCTTGGTGGTGACGAGCGTCAACAAAAAGAGTTCCTTCCTAAGTTAGCTGCATTTGACTGGCAAGGATGTTTCGCTTTGACTGAGCCATTGTCAGGTTCTGACATTGCTGGAGGGCTTGCAACAACAGCTGAGCGTGTTGGCGATAAATGGATCTTGAATGGAGAAAAACGTTGGATCGGTGGATCAGATACAGCTGATGTTGTTCCAGTATTCGCTCGTGACGTTGAAGATGGGAAAGTGAAATGTTTCATCGTTCGTAAAGGTGCTCCTGGCTATCATGCAGAACCAATCCCTCACAAAACTGCTCTTCGTTGCGTACGTAATGGCCACATTACTATGAAGAACGTTGAAGTTCCAGATTCAGACCGTTTGGTAAACATCAATGGATTTGGCGATGTAGCTCGTATCTTGACATTCACTCGTGCTGACGTTGCTCACATTGCAACTGCTATCACTTGTGGTTCATACGTAGCTGCTCTTAAATATGCTAAAGATCGTCAACAATTCAAACGCCCAATTGCTGCATTCCAAATCGTACAAGAAAAATTAGCTAGAATGCAAGCTAACGCAGTGGCAGTACTTTCATATTCAGCTCGTATTGCAGAAATGCAAGAAGCAGGTAACGAATTGATGCTTAACTCTGCACTTGCTAAGATGCACAACTCATTGGTAATGCGTGAAACAGTTGCACTTGCACGTGAAACATGTGGTGGTAACGGAATCACTCTTGAAACTGATGTAGCTCGCTTCTTTGCAGATGCTGAAGCAATCTACACATATGAAGGTTCTCATGAAGTGAATGCTTTGATTGTAGGCCGTGAAATCACTGGTATTGGAGCATTTGTATAATAATGAATTTGGAACGATTGCTCAGCATTTGCTAGTAATCGTTCCGATTCTTTCTTTTTGAAGTTTATATTTTGATAGTAAATAGGAGAAAAAAATGAGTATTTCAAAAGTGATGATCATCGGATCAGGTCAAATGGGAAGCGGTATTGCACAAGTCTTTGCTCAATCAGGTTTCACAGTTTATCTCAATGATATCAAGGAAGAGTTTGTTCAAAGAGGACTAGATGGTATCGCTAAGCAATTGTCTCGTTCTGTTGAAAAAGGTCGTTTGTCGGAAGAAGATAAAGACAGCATTTTGGCAAATCTGATTCCTTCTACATCTTATGAAGATGCTAAACATGCTCAATTGGTTATTGAAGCGGCTACTGAAAATCGCGACATCAAATTGAGCATCTTTAAACAGTTGGATGAGTTGACTGATCCTCAAACTATTTTGGCTTCAAACACTTCATCTCTATCTATTACTGATATTGCAGCTGCGACAGTTCATCAAGAACGCGTTATTGGTATGCACTTCTTCAACCCAGCACCAGTTATGAAATTGGTTGAAGTTATTCGTGCGCTTCAAACATCAGATGAAGTTGTGAAAGCTGTTCGTGAATTGACTGAAAAAATCGGTAAAACAGCTGTAGATGTGAAAGATTCTTATGGTTTTGTTGTGAACCGTGTCTTGATTCCAATGATCAATGAGGCTATTTTCATCTTAGGAGAAGGAATTGCTTCAGCGGAAGAAATTGACGAAGCAATGAAACTAGGTGCTAATCACCCAATTGGCCCATTAGCATTGGCTGACTTGATCGGTCTTGATGTCTGCTTGGCTATCATGGGAGTATTAAACAATGGATTTGGAGATCCTAAGTATCGTCCTGCTCCACTTCTGAAGAAGATGGTTGAAGCTGGTAAGCTTGGTCGCAAGACTAAAGAAGGATTCTTTAAATACTAAGATATAAGGAGCGAGAAATGAAAGAAGCAGTTATTGTAGCAGCAGTCCGCACACCTTTAGGTTCTTTTGGTGGAACTTTAAAAAATGTTTCGGCTGTTGATCTAGGTAGTTTGGTTATTAAAAGTGCTATTGAACGAGCAAATTTGAAACCCGAACAAGTTGATGAAGTTATCATGGGGAATGTTCTGGGTGCGGGTCTTGGTCAAAACGTAGCTCGTCAAATGAGTGTTAACGCAGGTGTCCCAGTAGCTTCTCCAGCTTTCACTATTAACAAAGTTTGTGGCTCTGGTTTGAAAGCAGTTCAATTGGCGGCTCAAGCTGTATTGTGTGGAGATGCTGATATCGTTGTAGCCGGTGGGGCTGAAAACATGAGTCAAGCTCCTTATGTCCTTCAAAACCAACGTTGGGGCGCTCGTATGGGAGACTCTCAAGTGGTAGACACTATGCTTCGCGATGGCTTGACAGATGCCTTTGAATCCTTCCATATGGGAATTACAGCTGAAAACGTTGCTGAACAATATGGCATTACACGTGAAGACCAAGATAACTTTGCTGTGCAATCTCAAAAACGTGCAGTTGCAGCGATCGAAGCTGGTCGTTTCAAAGAAGAAATTGTTCCTGTTGAAATTCCGCAACGTAAGGGTGATCCTATCGTATTTGATACAGATGAATTTCCAAGAAAAGATGCTTCTCTTGAAGGATTGGGAAAATTGCGTCCAGTGTTCAAGAAAGATGGTACTGTAACTGCTGGTAATGCTTCAGGTATTAACGACGGTGCAGCAGCAGTTGTTGTTATGAGTGCTGATAAGGCTAAAGAATTGGGCGTTCCAGTTTTAGCAACGATCAAATCTTACGCAAGCGCTGGACTAGATCCAAAAGTTATGGGTTGTGGTCCGATTTACGCATCTCGTAAAGCCCTTGAAAAAGGCGGATTTACAGTGGAAGATTTAGATTTGGTTGAATCCAATGAAGCATTTGCAGCGCAAGCATGTGCCGTTGGAAAAGAATTGAATCTTGATCCTGAAAAAGTCAATGTAAATGGTGGTGCGATCGCTCTTGGTCACCCAATCGGTGCTTCAGGCTGCCGTATTTTGGTAACACTTTTGCATGAAATGCAAAAACGTGATGTTAAACGTGGCCTTGCTACCCTTTGTATCGGTGGCGGAATGGGTACAGCGGTCATCGTAGAACGCTAAACCCTAGTTCATTTTTGAAGTTTTCCATTTGCTTCTACTATGTAAACAAGTCCTATCGATGTGCTGTTTCTTGCAAACAAGCCTTGATAGGACTTGTTTTATTTTTCGAAAAATTAATTTGAATATCAAAACTATAAGCTTAGCTTATTGATGTATAAATGATGATTAAGTAGACGAAGTGTGAGAAATGGTATATTATAAGAATGTAAGCTCTTACATTTGTGGTTTAAGTATTTGTTGACACCATACTTAGTCATTCAATTTTTATAAGTAGGAGCATAAAAATGAGTAAAACTGTTTTATTAGAAGTTAAAAATGGGATTGGATATATTACTATCAACCGTCCTGAAGCTTTGAACGCCTTGAGTTCTCAAGTTTTGGCTGATTTGAATGAAGTTCTTGATCAAGTTGAGAAAAGCGAGGAAATTCGCGTTGTCATCGTAACTGGAGCAGGAGAAAAAGCATTCGTCGCTGGAGCAGATATCAAGGAAATGGATTTGATGTCACCTATTCAAGCATTTGAATACATGACATTTGCAAACGATACATTTACTCGCCTTTCAGATTTACGCCAACCAACGATTGCAGTCATCAATGGTTATGCACTCGGTGGTGGTATGGAGCTAGCACTTTCAACAGATATCCGTATTGGATTTGAAAAAACAGTGGTTGGCTTCCCAGAAGTTGGCTTGGGTATTATTCCGGGATTTGCTGGTACTCAGCGGATGTCTCGCTTGATTGGAACTAGCCGTGCCAAAGAACTTATCTTCACTGCTCGTACAGTGAAAGGTCAAGAAGCCTATGACTTAGGTATTCTTAACAAACTGGTTCCTGCTGAAGAATTGTTGTCTTCAGCTGAAGAATTAGCCGCAGCCATCATGAAGAATGCACCGTTAGCTGTTGAAAAAGCAAAACATGTCATTCAAGTTGGTGCGGAACTTCCTCTTAAAAATGCAATCCGTCTGGAAACAGAAGCAGAAGCCTTGCTCTTCTCTACAGAAGACAAACTAGAAGGAATGCGTGCTTTTGTTGAAAAACGCAAAGCTGTTTTCAATCGTAAGTAAAAGAGGAGGTATCAGCATGAAATCAGTTGTATCATTATCAGACGCTATTTCTAAGGTCAAATCGGGTGATATCGTTGGAATTTCTGGATTCCTCGGTGTCGGTGAACCTTTTGAATTGATTGAAGAACTAGTAAAACAAAACCAGCAAGACTTGACTTTGGTATCGGTGGTAACATCTCATCCTGGTAAAGAAGTTGGGGTTGGACGACTTTGTGAAAATCACCAAGTAAAAAAATATATTGCAGCCCACATAGGAACATCTGCAGCAGCTCAACGTGAGTATTTTGAAAAGAAGATGGAAGTCGAATTTACACCGATGGGAACTGTTGTCGAGCGTCTCCATGCAGCTGGAGCTGGCTTAGGAGCTGTCTTGACCCCGACAGGAGTCGGAACAATCTTAGAAAAAGATTATGAAAAAGTAGAGCGTAATGGCCGTGAATACTTGGTCTATGATCCACTTAAAATTGATGTTGCCTTAATCAAAGCGACTAAAGCTGACAAATACGGCAACTTGTATATCGATGGCACTACGAAAAACATTTCCTTGCAATTAGCTCTCGCAGCAGATACTGTTATCGTTGAAGCGAATGAAATTGTTGAAGCTGGCGAAATTCATCCGAATGATATTTACATTCCGGGCATCCTTGTTGACTATGTCGTACAAAGCTTGACTCCAGAAGAACACCATAAGATGATGGGTGATCTTTGGACTGAGACTAAAAAATTGGCGGGGGTGAACTAATATGAAAGCAAAAGAAATTATTGCAAGACGTGTTGCACAAGAATTTAAAGATGGAGATGTTGTCAATCTAGGATTTGGTATTCCAAACGCAGCTGCTGACTATATTCCTGAGGGAGTAAACGTTATTCTTCAGGCTGAAAATGGAGCGCTTCGCTTTGGTGAAACACCAACGAAAGATACTTACAATCCAAACTTAGCAAACTCTGGAGGAGCGCCAATTACTCTCTTACCTGGAGCAGCATTGTTTGACTTGCAGACTTCCTTCGCGATCATCCGTGGTGGACACGTTGATGCGACCGTGCTAGGAGCTTTGGAAGTCAGTCAAGATGGTAGTATCGCTAACTGGATTATTCCAGGTAAGTTTGCACCAGGAATGGGTGGAGCGATGGACTTGTTGGTTGGAGCGAAACGCGTTATCGGTGCAATCCAGCATACTACTTCAGACGGTGAATCTAAACTCTTGCCGGAGTGCACTTTGCCACTTTCTGCTAAAGGAGTTCTTGATCTAGTCATTACAGAGTTGGCTGTCTTTGGTTTCCAAGATGGTAAGTTCCTCTTGAAAGAACTTGCTCCCGGCGTTACCCTAGAGGAAGTTCTTGAAAAGACAGCAGGAGAAGTAATTGTTTCAGAAGACTTGAAAACGATGTCAATCTAATAAAGTTAGTAAGCAATTATTCTGCTCTTTCTCTGAAAGTGTGTTACTATGTGTTTATGACAACTTGAGCGATGATTAGTTTTTAATCAGAATACTAGCAACTGGTCATCATGCTTCGAGGGCCAGTTGCTGTTTTATTTATGGCAAATTACCTCGTGAAAATTTGAAAGATGGGAGACGAAAAGTGGATATAATTCAAATGACTTACTTTATCAATATCGTCGAATGTGGATGCAATCTTTCTATCGCGGCTAAGAAAATTCATATCAGTCAGTCAGCCTTGAGTCAGTTTGTCACAAATTTTGAATCAACGGAAGGAATCCAGCTCTTCAATCGTAGAAATGGAAGATTAGAGAGTCTGACGGAAGCTGGTGGTAAGATTTACCGCTTTGCCACAGAGATTGTCAACCGGCATGAAGAGATGCAATCAATGATTCATATGGAAGCCCTCAAACAAAAAGGGACCTTTAACTTGGGCATTCCATCATTGATTTTACGTGTATATTTTTCTAGTATTTTACCAAAGTTTTTACAAGACAATCCGCAAGTCAACATTCAGGTTACTGAGGATGGAAGTAATGAATTACGTCAAAAGCTGGTTGCAGGGGATCTGAATTTTGCAGTACTAATCGAACCTACTAATCTGGACCCAAAGAAATATGAACAGTATATCATTCAAGTTGATGAATACGTTGCTTATATGGATAAGAATCATCCTTTGGCGGACAAAGAATTATTGGAGTGGAAAGATATAGCTCAGTACGGTTTAGCGACCTTTAATAAATCATTTACAACCTACGATTTAATCACTGAAAAATTAAAGAGTAAAAAGATAAAAGCAAATTTTGCCTATTTATCATCGACATGGGATTTCTTGATAGAGTCAACTTATCAAAACGATATGATTGCACTTTTACCTCGTCCTTTAGAGTATTTTGTCGATAAGAATAAATTTAAGGTTGTGCGCTTTAAGGATCCGGTTCCTTTCAACATTTGGTTCTGTCGGCCTTATAAAGCAAGCTACAATGAGGTAGAAGCATACGTATACGAAGAGCTTTTAAAAGGTTATTATCAGCCTCTTTCTGAGCCACATTCATAAAGGGAGAATTGATGATGAAGTCCAGTACTAAAACAGCAGCATTGAGTTCATATGTAAATACAGCTATTAGAGACTACATGAAAAATCATGATGAGTCAGTCGAATTTCCTCAGGAGATCTGGGAAGTAATGACGACGGATTTGGATATTTTTTCACCGATTTTGTCAGAAGACTATCAGGCTTTGGCTTCTGATTTTATCAGCTCTATTCGAATGATTTCGAATGAGTTTCCAGCTCTTTCAACTATATTGCTGACCCAAGGTTGTTATGGTGTTTATCCGATTTTGAAGTTTGGTACAGGGCAACAGAAAGAGCGTTATCTGGACAAGTTGGTAAAGGGAACTTGTAAAGCAGGTCTTGGGTTTTCTGAGTCCAAACATCTAAATAGTCTGGCAGATTTGGAGACCCATGCGGTCAAGACAGAGACAGGTTGGCAACTTTCGGGAGAGAAAGCTAAGGTGTCAAATAGCAGCATTGCAGACATTCTCTTGGTATTAGCTAAAGTAAGGGAAACTGGAAAGCCTGATTCTTACGGCTTCTTCATTGTGGAGACGAATGCTTCGGGTGTGCTCATTGGTGAGCAGATAGAAAAGCAAGGTTTACTAGGACTTCCACTAAGTTCTGTTACCTTAGATAATGTACACCTGCCGGAAACTGCCTTATTAGGCGGAGTCTTGGCTGGAAATGAGCAATTTAATGATATCATAAAGAATATGCAACTTGGCTTGAGTGCGGTTGCTTTAGGAGTTGCCGAAGGTGCTTTTCATAAGGGTCTTGAGTTTGCACGTGTAAAAAGAGGATTCGGCAAGCGACTGATGGATGTTGAGTTGCATCAGTATAAGTTCGCAGATTTGTACAATAAAATTTGTGCTGCAGATGCCTATTTCTCATCCTATCCTAATCAAATAGAAGAAGATTCCAAGTTTGTTGCACGGATAAAGCTATATATGACTAAGGTAGCGCTAGAGGTTACAGATGAAATTCTCCGTCTTATCGGGCCTTTACAAAAATTTGATCATGTGAATATCAAACGCTATTTTAAAGATGCTGAAATTATTGAAAATTATGGACGGTCAGGGAATTCGATCAGAAAAGAAATCGCAGAGAGATGGTTAAAGGAGTAAAAGATGACAGAACTCAAATTACAGGAGTATCAGTTTGGGGAAATGAAGCTGACTTGGTTGCGTGGAGCGGATAAGCTCACAGATGCAGGCACCTTGTTTGGCCCGGTACCAAAGGTTGTTTGGTCACGTTATTATCCAACAACAGAAGAAAATATGATGGCTGAACTAACAGATCCGATTTTGATTCAATACAAGGGGCAGAATTATTTAATTGATGCGAGTTTTGATACGGCTAAGCTGTCTGATAAACAACGCCGCAATCTCGGTATTCTTTCTGAGAGCCGTGTTGAAGAAAGCTTGGCACTCTTGGGATTAAAGCCAGAAGATATTTCCCATATTTTAATGACACACATGCACCATGATCACTCTGGCGGTTTGACTAGACTAGATGAAAACAATCAGCTTGTTTCAAAATTCCCAAATGCAAAGATTTTTGTAAATGAGATAGAATGGTACGAAATGCGAAATCCCAATAGTCGGACAAGGGGAACTTATCTGAAGGAAAATTGGGAGCCAATCCAGGATCAGGTTGAAACTTTTACTGAATATCTGAACGTCATTCCAGAAATTCAAATGGTTCATACAGGCGGTCACAGTAACGGTCACAGCATCATCTTACTCAAACAGGGCGAGGAAACCATGATTCATATGGCTGATTTGGTGCTGACTCATGCTCATCGGAAACCTCTGTGGGTTGCTGCAGTAGATGATTATCCGATGCGCTCAATCGTTGCTAAGGACAAATGGCTCAAAGAAGCTTTTGAAAACCACTATAAGTTTTTCTTTTACCACGATCAATTTTTCGCAGTTGCTGAGTTTGACCAGACTGGCGAGGAGTTTGTTGATTATGTGACTAGGATTCGTGAACCGCGAGTTCCATTCACAGATAAGCAGGATCGCAAACCGTCATTTTTATAAGAATAGAGAATCGCTTCTGTCAGTTTGAGGGAGCGATTTTACTATTTTATTCTCTATTTTTTTGGTATAATGAGATACTAGAAGATTGTAAGAAAGAGGTTTTTAATGGCAACGATTCAATGGTTTCCAGGGCACATGTCCAAGGCTCGGAGACAGGTTCAAGAAAGTATTAAATTTGTAGATTTTGTGACGATTTTGGTGGATGCGAGATTGCCCTTGTCCAGTCAAAATCCCATGTTAACCAAAATTGTTGGAGATAAGCCTAAGTTGTTGATTTTAAATAAGGCAGACTTAGCGGATCCAAACTTAACCAAGGAATGGCAGGCCTATTTTGAAAGTCAGGGAATCAAAACCTTGGCCATTAACTCTAAGGAGCAATCTGCAGTCAAAAAAGTGACCGAAGCAGCTAAGAAATTGATGGCTGATAAGCTCGCTCGCCAGCGGGAAAGAGGAATTCAAATCGAAACCTTGCGGACCATGATTATTGGGATTCCCAATGCTGGGAAGTCAACGCTGATGAACCGACTGGCTGGTAAGAAAATCGCGATAGTCGGCAATAAACCAGGGGTCACCAAAGGTCAGCAGTGGCTCAAGTCCAATAAGGATTTGGAAATTCTAGATACACCGGGGATTCTCTGGCCCAAATTCGAAGATGAAAAGGTGGCTTTGAAACTCGCTTTGACGGGTGCTATCAAGGATAATTTGCTGCCTATGGATGAGGTCACGATTTTCGGACTCAATTATTTCAAAGAGCATTATCCCAAGGCATTGCAGGAGCACTTTAAGCAGTTGGATTTAGAGCTGGAAGCGCCAGACATGATTATGGATATGACCCAGAAATTGGGCTTTAGAGAGGAATACGATCGTTTTTACAGTCTCTTTGTCAAGGAAGTGCGTGATGGCCGTTTAGGTCGCTATACACTGGATGGTCTGGAGGAATTGGATGGCCACGATTAAGGAAATCCAAGAGCAGTTGGCTCAAGTATCTGACTTGCAGGATCCGCTTTTTCAGGAATTGAAGCAGGATGAGCGAAGCGGTGTTCAAAAGCTATTACTCAAGCGCCAAAAAGAAATCCAATCAGAGCTAGATGAAGACTTACGCCTAGAGTACATGCTGCGCTATGAAAAAGAACTCTATAGTCAAGGATTTCAGGCGATTGCTGGCATTGATGAAGTCGGACGAGGTCCCTTAGCTGGTCCAGTGGTTGCAGCAGCAGTCATTCTGCCTCCTAACTGCAAAATCAAAGGTCTGAATGACAGTAAAAAGATTCCTAAGAAAAAGCATGAGGAAATTTACCAAGCAGTACTAGATCAGGCTTTGTCCGTTGGCTTGGGCATTATGGACAATCAAACGATTGACCGAGTCAATATCTATGAAGCGACCAAGCTAGCTATGACAGAAGCGGTAGCTCAGCTCAAGATAAAGCCGGATTACCTTTTGATTGACGCGATGAAGTTAGACTTGCCCTTGCCCCAGCAGTCTATTATTAAGGGCGATGCCAATTCCCTGTCCATCGCAGCGGCTTCTATCGTAGCCAAGGTGACGAGGGACAAGATGATGGCGGAATTTGATCAGGTTTATCCAGGCTATGACTTTGCCCAGAATGCTGGTTATGGTACCAAATTGCATCTGGAAGGACTGGACAAATACGGTGTCACACCGATTCACCGCAGAAGCTTTGAACCGATCAAATCCATAACAAATTTATAAGAAATCCTAATCGTTATGGGGAGACAAGTATGACTAGTGAATACCAAAAAATGATTGCAGGAGAGAACTATAGTCCTCAAGATCCTGAATTGAGAGCATTGGCTACTCGCTCGCGAGAGTTTCAGTATCGTTTTAACCAAGAACGAGATATTGAGAAACGCAGCTCTATCGCCAAGGAGTGGTTCGGCAGTACAGGGGAGAATCTGTGGTTGCATCCAGATTTGGTCTGTGATTATGGAGTTAACATTCACTTGGGGGAAAATTTCTATTCCAACTGGAATTTGACCATGCTGGATGTCTGTCCTATTACCATTGGAAAGAATGCCATGCTGGGGCCCAATTGCCAGTTTTTGACACCGCTGCATCCGCTTGATCCAGTGGAACGAAATTCCGGTATTGAATACGGGGCGCCTATTAATATTGGTGACAATTTCTGGGCTGGTGGTGGTGTAACCATTCTGCCTGGAGTGACACTGGGAGATAATGTCGTAGTTGGAGCTGGTTCAGTGGTGACCAAATCATTCGGCGATAATGTAGTCTTAGCCGGCAATCCTGCTAAGATTATTAAGGAAATTCCTATTCATAAAGAATAAAAGAACTTAACCATTTTCTCAATAATTAATCGAATAAGAAACAAGGAACTGTATTGCAGTTCTTTTTTTGAACTTTTTTACGAATAAGAAAGTGAGGTGATAAAAATGAATAATTTTGAAATTTATAAAATGAAAAAAGCTGGCTTGACCAATCAACAGGTCTTAAATATCTTGAGGTATGCAGAAAATAAAGAAGGAGAGCTATCTTTACGAGACAAGGCCGTCGTCTCTGAGTGTCGCAATCCCGCACTCTTTATGGAAAAGTACAAGCGACTTGATTTACCAGCTTTGAAAGAAGAATTTGAACGTTTTCCGTCCTTTTCAATCTTGGATGATGTGTATCCTTGGGATCTATGCGAGATTTACGATGCACCGACTTTGCTATTTTATCAAGGAAATCTAAACTTGCTAGAAATGCCCAAGATAGCCATTGTCGGTAGTCGAGACAGCAGTAAGCAGGGCAATGCTGCTGTGCAGAAAATCATCAAGGAGTTGAATAATGAACTGGTTATCGTCAGCGGACTGGCTCGTGGGATTGATACCGTGGCCCACATGGCTGCCCTGCAAAATGGTGGCCAAACTATTGCTGTCATTGGGACGGGACTAGATGTCTTCTATCCCAAGGCCAATCAAAAACTGCAGGCTTATATTGGCAAAAATCATCTATTGGTGACGGAGTATGGGCCAGGTGAGCAACCCTTGAAATTCCATTTTCCAGAGCGAAATCGTATCATCGCAGGTCTTTGTCGAGGCGTTATCGTGGCAGAAGCCAAGATGCGCTCAGGCAGTCTGATTACCTGTGAGAGGGCAATGGAAGAGGGGCGGGATGTCTTTGCCATTCCAGGGTCAATTTTAGATGGAAAATCTGACGGTTGTCATCATTTGATTCAAGAGGGCGCAAAGTGCATCACATCGGGATCTGACGTCCTATCTGAGTTCCAATTCTAAAACAAGTTTTCCTATAGAGAATGTTGTGAGTTGACATCTATCAAAAAATAGTTTACACTCTATGAGATTTATTTCTTATAGAAGGTGTCTAATTTGGTAACAAAAACAAAGAAAAAGTCTACGACCAAGAAAAATCTTGTCATCGTAGAGTCGCCTGCTAAGGCAAAAACAATAGAAAAATATCTGGGACGAAACTACAAGGTTCTGGCCAGTGTCGGGCATATTCGTGACCTGAAAAAGTCTACGATGTCCATTGATTTTGAGAACAACTATGAGCCTCAATACATCAATATTCGTGGTAAAGGTCCGTTGATTAATGACTTAAAAAAAGAAGCGAAGAAAGCCAAGCAAGTCTTTCTGGCGAGTGACCCGGACCGCGAAGGAGAAGCTATTTCTTGGCATTTGGCCCACATTCTCAATCTAGATGAGAAAGAGAAAAACCGTGTCGTCTTCAATGAAATCACCAAGGATGCGGTCAAGAATGCTTTTAAAGAGCCGCGTCAGATTGATATGGATTTGGTCAATGCGCAGCAGGCTCGCCGAGTTCTGGACCGCTTGGTTGGTTATTCCATTTCTCCAATTCTTTGGAAGAAAGTCAAAAAAGGCCTGTCAGCTGGTCGGGTGCAGTCTGTTGCTCTCAAGCTGATTATCGATCGGGAAAATGAAATCAATGCCTTCAAACCAGAAGAATACTGGACAATTGACGGAACCTTCAAGAAAGGGACTCGTCAGTTCCAGGCAAGCTTCTATGGCATGAATGGCAAGAAGATGAAGCTGACCAACAACGAGGATGTCAAAGAAGTCTTGTCTCATCTTAAGGGTGATGACTTTACTGTCGACAGCGTCGAAAAGAAAGAGCGTCGACGCAATGCTCCGCTGCCCTACACGACTTCCTCTATGCAGCAGGATGCCGCTAATAAGATTAATTTCCGGACTCGTAAGACCATGATGGTAGCTCAGCAGCTCTATGAAGGTATTAATATCGGCTCTGGCGTACAAGGTCTGATTACGTATATGCGTACCGACTCGACTCGTATCAGTCCAGTAGCGCAGAATGAAGCAGCAAGCTTTATCACGGATAAATTTGGCGCCAAATATTCTAAACATGGCAGTAAGGTGAAAAATGCTTCAGGAGCTCAAGATGCCCACGAGGCCATTCGTCCTTCCAGTGTTTTCAATACACCAGAAAGCATTGCAAAATATCTGGATAAGGATCAGCTTAAGCTATATACGCTAATCTGGAATCGCTTTGTAGCCAGCCAAATGACAGCAGCGGTCTTTGACACCATGAATGTCAAATTAGAGCAAAACGGTGTCCAATTTGCAGCTAACGGTAGTCAAGTTAAATTCGATGGTTATTTGGCTATCTATAATGACTCTGACAAGAATAAAATGCTGCCGGACATGGAAAAAGGTGATACCGTCAAGCGTGTCAATACATATCCAGAACAACACTTTACCCAGCCGCCAGCTCGCTATTCTGAAGCAACGCTCATCAAGACTTTGGAAGAAAATGGCGTTGGTCGTCCATCTACCTATGCACCGACCATTGAAACCATTCAGAAACGCTACTATGTTAAATTGGTTTCCAAGCGCTTTGAACCGACAGAATTGGGTGAAATAGTCAATGCGCTGATTGTCGAATTCTTCCCAGGCATCGTAAATGTGAAATTTACAGCCGAAATGGAAGCAAAACTGGATGATGTAGAAGTTGGCAAAGAGCAGTGGCAGAAAGTTATTGACGAGTTTTATCGACCTTTTGAAAAGGAAGTCGCTAAAGCCGAGACTGAAATGGAGAAAATCCAAATCAAGGATGAGCCAGCCGGTTTTGACTGTGAAGTCTGTGGCAGTCCAATGGTCATCAAGTTGGGTCGGTTTGGCAAGTTCTATGCCTGTAGCAATTTCCCAGACTGTCGTCATACCCAAGCTATTGTCAAGGAAATCGGCGTGACCTGTCCACAGTGTCAGGAAGGTCAAGTTATCGAGCGTAAGACTAAGCGAAATCGTATTTTCTATGGCTGTGATCGTTATCCAGACTGTGATTTCACATCTTGGGACAAGCCTGTTGGGCGTAACTGTCCAAAATGTGACCATTATCTAGTTGAAAAGAAAGTTCGTGGGGGCGGCAAGCAAGTGGTCTGCAGCAATGGCGACTATCAAGAAGAAAAAGTGAAATAATTAGCTTAGTAATCTTTTTGCATAATTTATATTATGTAAAAAGATTTTTTTATAAAAGGTAGGTACCTTTATGACAGATAAATTTGCAGAATTTCTAAAAATCGCGTCTCAACTGAACAAGATGGGAATCGTTCCACTGCTGATGGGTTCTCTAGGTCTGGAGCAGGTTACTGGTCAGGACTGGCAGGCGCGTGATATCGACATTCACGTTCACGGTGATGAGCGTGGCTGGGAAGCACCTGATGAAGAGCGTATTTATGATATGGACAAGATTGGGCCCATGATGGAGCGCTTGGGCTATCGTTTGGTCGACCTGCACGAGCATGAATTTCAAAAAGAAGGCTTGTCTATTGAATTCGGGGTCATGGAAACTTTGGAGTCCTTTTCAGGTGTGCCAATAGCGGAGCTGACTCGGAGAGAAGTGGAAAGTGTTGAATTTCTACTGCCTACTCCAGAGCAATTTCTGGCTATCTACCGTGCCTCTTCCCAAGATTCTTACCGAAATGATAATAACAATCGTAAAGATTTTGCTAAGATTGCTTATTTGGAAAAAATGACAAAATGATGGACAGAGAGGAATCCTCCTGTCTGTCTTTTTTACTGTCTTTTTGTTATAATGGTCAGAGTGAAAATCTAGAAATATCCAAGGGAGAGTATCATGTCATCATCCTATATTAATGTTATCGGAGCTGGTCTTGCTGGTAGTGAAGCGGCTTATCAGATTGCTAAGCGTGGAATTCCCGTCAAACTTTATGAAATGCGGGGTGTCAAGTCGACGCCTCAACACAAAACTGCGGACTTTGCAGAATTGGTCTGCTCTAATTCTCTGAGAGGAGATGCGCTGACCAATGCAGTCGGTCTGCTCAAGGAAGAAATGCGACGGTTGGACTCAGTCATCTTAAAGTCAGCAGAAGCGACTCGGGTGCCAGCAGGAGGTGCTCTAGCAGTTGATAGAGAAGGTTTTTCGCAGATGGTAACAGAGCTAGTGACCAATCATCCACTGATTGAAGTCATGCGCGAGGAAATCACCGAAATTCCAGAAGATGCCATTACAGTCATTGCGACAGGACCGCTGACTAGCGATACTTTGGCCGGAAAAATCCACGCGCTCAATGGAGGAGACGGCTTTTATTTCTACGACGCAGCAGCGCCAATCATCGATGTCAATACCATTGATATGACCAAGGTCTATCTCAAATCCCGCTATGACAAGGGCGAAGCAGCCTATCTCAACGCGCCCATGACCAAGCAAGAGTTTATGGATTTCCATGAGGCTTTGGTCAATGCGGAGGAAGCACCGCTCAATTCCTTTGAAAAAGAAAAATACTTTGAAGGCTGCATGCCTATTGAGGTTATGGCCAAGCGAGGCATTAAAACCATGCTTTATGGACCGATGAAGCCAGTTGGTTTGGAATACCCAGATGACTACCAAGGTCCTCGTGATGGAGACTTTAAGACGCCATACGCTGTTGTGCAGCTTCGTCAGGACAATGCAGCTGGCAGTCTTTACAACATCGTTGGCTTCCAGACTCATCTCAAGTGGGGAGAGCAAAAGCGTGTCTTTCAAATGATTCCTGGCCTTGAGAATGCAGAATTTGTCCGCTATGGTGTCATGCACCGAAATTCTTACATGGACTCACCAAATCTGCTAGAACAGACTTTCCGCTCTAAGAAACAGCCCAATCTTTTCTTTGCAGGTCAAATGACTGGAGTTGAAGGCTATGTCGAGTCAGCAGCTTCAGGTCTAGTTGCTGGTATCAATGCCGCTCGACTCTTCAAGGGAGAAGAAGCACTTGTTTTTCCAGAAACGACGGCTATTGGTAGCCTGCCTCATTATGTTACCCATGCTGACAGCAAGCACTTCCAACCGATGAATGTCAATTTCGGTATTATCAAAGAGCTAGATGGTCCTCGAATTCGTGACAAGAAAGAGCGCTATGAGAAGATTGCTGAGCGGGCCTTGCAGGATTTACAGGCTTATCTGGATAAATAATCTATTTTCTATCATTATCTAATAAAAATCATTAAAAAGTTAGGAATTTCCTAACTTTTTTTGCTTAATTTGTGATATAATAAATAAAAATTTTGAAAATAGAAAGTTTTCTGAAAATGAATAAATCCTATTTCTATCTTGATATGAAAACCCATGAGTTGGTGGTTCCTTACACCAAGCAAAAGCGGCGCGTGCGAGTGTTGCTTCCTAAAAATTATGAACAAGATACTAAAAAGACCTATCCTGTCGTCTATTTTCACGATGGCCAAAATGTCCTTTATAGCAAGGAGTCCTTCAGTGGCCATTCTTGGAAAGTGATTCCAACAATCAAGCGCAATCCTGATATTGAAAAAATGATAGTTGTGGCAATTGACAACGATGGACCACGACGAATGGATGAGTATTCTGCTTGGAAGTTTCAGGAGTCCAATATTCCTGGTGTCCAGTTTGGCGGCAAGGGCACAGAGTACGCAGAGTTTGTCATGGATGTCGTCAAACCTTTCATCGACGAAAACTATCGGACTAAGGCTGATCGCCAGCATACGGCTATGATTGGTTCTTCATTGGGTGGTAATATTACCCAGTTTATCGGGATTGAATATCAGGATCAGGTCGGCTGTCTGGGCGTTTTTTCATCAGCCAATTGGCTCCATCAGGAAGCTTTTGACCGCTATATAGAACGCCAGAAGTTACATCCAGACCAGCGAGTTTTCATCTATGTTGGTACGGAGGAAGCTGATGATACTGACAAGACCCTCATGGCAGGCAATATCAAACAAGCCTATATTGATTCTTCGCTCAGTTATTACCGTCAGCTGATTGCTGCTGGTGTGGAGCTGGACAATCTCTACATCAAAATCCAGTCAGGAGCGATTCACAATGAAGTGGACTGGGCGGAAAATCTACCTGACTGTTTCCGTTTTATCAGTGAAAAGTGGTAGAAAAAGAAGCTAAAAGGAGAAAACAAATGCATGTAGAATTTTTAAGTCATTGGAGCGGTCATCTGAACCGTGAAATGTATGTCAATCGTTACGGTCATGCTGGCATTCCAGTGGTAGTATTTGCCTCGTCAGGCGGTTCTCACAATGAATATGCTGACTTCGGCATGATTGAGGCCTGCTCTTGGTTCATCGAGACAGGGAAGGTGCAATTTTTTACCTTAAGTAGCGTAGATAGCGAAAGCTGGCTGGCGGACTGGAAACATCCCCATGACCGTGCTGAGATGCACCGTGCTTATGAGCGTTATGTTATTGAAGAGGCGATTCCTTTTATCAAACATAAGACAGGCTGGTTTGATCCAATGATGACGACAGGCTGCTCTATGGGCGCTTATCATGCCGTCAATTTCTTCCTCCAGCATCCAGATGTTTTCAATAAAGTAATCGCCCTCAGTGGTGTCTATGATGCACGTTTCTTTGTCGGTGACAATTTGAACGACGAAGCCATTTATCAAAACTCACCAGCTGACTATATATGGAATCAAAATGATGGTTGGTTTATTGACCGCTATCGACAAGCTGATATTATTGTTTGTACTGGTTTGGGCGACTGGGAGCAGGATGGCCTGCCTTCATTCTACACACTGAAAGAAGCCTGCGAGCACAAAAATATTCCAGCTTGGTTTGCTGAATGGGGCCATGATGTCTCTCATGATTGGATTTGGTGGCGCAAGCAGATGCCTTATTTCTTGAGCCAGTTAAACCTCTAAAATGTTAAGTAGAAAGGAAGTCTTACTATGAATTATATTGTTATTTCACCTTATTATCCAGAAAATTTCCAGCAGTTTACGATTGAGCTGGCTAACAAGGGTATTACAGTGCTTGGTATCGGACAGGAGCCCTATGAGCAGTTGGGCCCAGGTCTCCAGAACGCTTTGACAGAGTATTTCCGTGTTGACAATTTGGAAAATTTGGACGAAGTTAAACGTGCGGTAGCCTTCCTTTTCTACAAACATGGACCAATTGACCGCATTGAATCTCATAATGAATATTGGCTGGAGCAAGATGCCCAGTTGCGGGAACAATTTAACGTTTTTGGAGCCAAGCCAAATGACCTGAAAAAGACCAAATTCAAGTCTGAAATGAAGAAACTCTTCCAGAAAGCTGGTGTGCCAGTCGTTCCAGGCCAAGTTATCGAAAATCTATCGGACGTGGATCAGGCTGTCAAAAAAATCGGCCTGCCTCTGATTGCCAAGCCAGACAATGGGGTAGGAGCTGCAGCCACGTTTAAAATTGAAACAGCTGCAGATGTCGAGCATTTCAAGGCTGAGTGGGATCAGGAAACTGTCTATTTCTTTGAAAAATTTGTGACTTCTAGCGAGATCTGTACGTTTGATGGCCTGATTGATTCCGAAGGAAATATAGTCTTTTCAACGACTTTCGACTACGCCTACACACCGCTAGACCTCATGCTTTATAAAATGGATAATTCATACTATGTCCTCAAGGAGATGGATCCAAAACTTCGTGCTTATGGGGAAGCCATCGTCCAAGAATTTGGCATGAAAGAGCGCTTTTTCCATATCGAATTTTTCCGTAAAGACGATGATTACATAGCTATCGAATACAATAACCGTCCAGCAGGTGGTTTCACCATTGATGTTTATAATTATGCTCATTCGATTGATCTCTATCGTGGATACGCGAATATTGTTTCGGGTGAGCCCTTCCCTGAGTCAGACATGGAGCCGTTATTCTGTCTGGCAACGTCTCGTCGCGCAAGCTCACATTATGCCTATTCAGAGGCGGAGTTGTTAGAGAAGTATCGAGATAACTTTAAAGTCAAAAAAGACATGCCAGCAGCCTTCGCAGAGTTGCAAGGTGACTACCTCTACATGCTGACCACTCCAAGTCGAGAGCAGATGGAAGAGATGATTGCTGACTTTGGAAAGAAAGCAGAATGATCTTTTATAGTAAAAAGTTTCCTTACAGCGGTGAACATCCAGTCAGCATATATAATAATGTTGCGGAAATAGAATGAGAAGATAGTTTTGAATCTATTGAACCATTCAAAAAATCTAAGAATGATAGTTTGTGAAATATTTATTTTTATTTTATCAATCAGCGTATCTATGCGATATGCTGATTTTTCTTTGTGAAAAAATTTGAGCAAAAACTTTGACAGTGCTTACAATATTCGTTAGAATAGAAGGGAAATAAATAATGCTTATACCTTGTATCATTCGGAATGATAGGACAGCTAGAGCGCTTGGAATATTCATGTGTCCTAGTTCAACTTAAACAGTTGCAGTTGCCCGTACACACGATTGAATGGGGTTTTAGAAAGGCAAAGAAATGGCAACTTTAGATAAATCTCTCTTATTAGAGATGTTTCGTAAGATGGAAGAAATCCGTCGTATGGACTTAAAAATTGCACAACTTGTAAAAAAAGGGAAAGTTCCAGGCATGACTCACTTTTCAGTGGGTGAAGAAGCGGCCAACGTTGGTGCAATGTTAGCTTTAAATCCGGATGATTTAATCACTTCTAATCACCGTGGACATGGTCAAGCCATTGCCAAGGGCATTGACCTAAATGGTATGATGGCCGAGATCCTTGGTAAGTACAATGGTACTTGTAAAGGGAAAGGCGGCTCTATGCATATTGCCGATCTGGACGCTGGAAACCTTGGTGCTAATGGTATCGTAGGTGGCGGTATGGGGATTGCTGTCGGTGCGGCTCTTACTCAGCAAATGCAGAAGACAGGCAAGATTGTTGTCTGCTTCTTTGGTGACGGTGCGACCAACGAAGGTGTTTTCCACGAAGCAGTTAACATGGCTTCTATCTGGAATCTGCCAGTTATTTTCTACTGCATCAATAATGGTTATGGAATTTCTGCTGACATTAAGAAAATGACCAATTTAGAACATATCCATCAACGTAGCGCTGCATATGGTATTCCAGGCATGTTCATCGAAGACGGAAATAATGTTCTGGATGTCTATGAAGGCTTCCAAAAGGCTGTCGAGCACGTTCGTAGTGGTAAAGGACCAGTCTTGATCGAAAGTATCACTTATCGCTGGCTTGGTCACTCATCATCTGACCCTGGTAAATATCGTACTCGTGAAGAAGTGGAATTGTGGAAACAAAAAGACCCAATCGAAAATCTTCGCAAATACCTCATTGAAAACAATATTGCAAGTGCAGAAGAATTGGAAGAAATTCAAGCACAAGTCAAGGAAGCAGTAGAAGCTTCTGTTAAATTTGCGGAAGAAAGCCCATTCCCACCACTAGAATCAGCATTTGAAGATATTTACGCAGACTAAAGAGAGGAGAAAAAAGAAAATGGAAACTAAAACAATGTCATTTCGTGACACCATTATCCTCGCTATGTCTGAGGAAATGCGTCGCGATGAAAATGTACTCTTGATGGGAGAGGATGTCGGAGTTTTCGGTGGAGATTTCGGAACATCTGTTGGTATGCTGGAAGAATTTGGACCTGAGCGTGTACGCGACTGTCCGATTTCAGAAGCAGCGATTTCTGGAGCAGCAGCAGGAGCAGCCATGACAGGACTTCGCCCGATTGTTGATATGACCTTCATGGACTTCGCTGTAATTGCTATGGATAATATCGTCAACCAAGCGGCTAAAACTCGCTATATGTTTGGTGGTAAAGGGCAAGTTCCGATGACCATTCGCTGTGCGGCTGGTAATGGTGTAGGTTCTGCAGCTCAGCACTCCCAATCTCTAGAGTCTTGGTTTACGCATATCCCTGGACTGAAAGTTGTAGCTCCAGGTACACCTGCGGACATGAAAGGACTGCTCAAGTCTTCTATCCGCGATAACAACCCAGTCATCATTCTTGAGTACAAGTCAGAATTTAACCAAAAAGGGGAAGTGCCAGTTGATCCAGACTACACGATCCCACTTGGGGTAGGGGAAATCAAAAAAGAAGGTACAGATGTAACAGTTGTTACCTACGGAAAAATGCTGCGCCGTGTCATGCAGGCGGCTGAAGAATTGGCAGAAGAAGGTATCTCTGTAGAAGTCGTTGACCCACGTACATTGGTGCCACTTGATAAAGAAATTATCATCAATTCTGTTAAAAAGACTGGTAAGGTTGTTCTCGTCAACGATGCCCACAAAACAAGTGGTTATATCGGAGAGATTTCAGCGATTATTGCTGAGTCTGAAGCATTTGACTACCTGGATGCACCAATCCGCCGTTGTGCTGGAGAAAATGTACCAATGCCTTATGCACAAAACCTTGAAAATGCAATGATTCCAACAGTTGAAAGCATCAAAGACGCTATTCGGAAGACATATCATAAAGAATAAGGTATAATAAAGAAAAGGCTTTCTCATGGATTAGATTACATAGATTATTTTATGTAATCTAATCTTGTGTAGAGGTCCTAATAAGTACTTTTAATATTTATATTTAGTGTGGGCTAAGAGCTCAGAAAAAAGATAATTTACCTTGGTTTCATCGAAGCCAGTGTCGATTTCCTATTTTTCAATCGCTTTTAATGCCCTTTGTATCATGTAATTGAATTCGGACGGAGGTCTGCGAAAAAAAGATAGATTTCCTTGTGTTCATCGAACACATCGTCAATCTCCTATTTTTTCCTTGCCCTCTTCGTCCTTAATATCTTAGTATAGAATTGGAGAGGTCATGGCTGATGATAAGCTAAGAGCGACTCCTGCGGCTAGAAAGTTAGCGGATGATCTAGGGATCAACCTCTACGACATTTCTGGCTCAGGTGCAAACGGTCGTGTCCACAAAGAAGACGTGGAAACTTATAAAGACACAAATGTGGTTCGCATTTCGCCACTTGCAAAACGAATTGCCCTCGAACATAATATTGCTTGGCAGGAAATCCAAGGAACAGGTCATCGTGGTAAGATTATGAAGAAGGATGTTTTGGCCTTCCTTCCTGAAAATATCGAAAACGACACCATAAAGTCTCCTGCTCAAATCGAAAAAGTGGAAGAAGTTCCAGACAATATCACTCCTTATGGTGAAATTGAGCGTATTCCAATGACACCAATGCGTAAGGTTATCGCCCAACGTATGGTTGAATCCTACCTAACTGCGCCAACCTTCACGCTCAACTACGATGTCGATATGTCTGAGATGCTGGCTCTTCGTAAGAAAGTTCTTGAGCCAATCATGGAAGCAACTGGCAAGAAAATTACGGTTACAGACTTGCTTTCTCTCGCTGTTGTGAGAACATTGATGAAACACCCTTACATCAACGCTTCATTGACTGAAGATGGCAAGACCATTATCACTCATAATTATGTCAACCTTGCTATGGCGGTTGGTATGGATAACGGCCTAATGACACCAGTTGTCTATAATGCTGAAAAAATGAGCTTGTCAGAGTTGGTTGTAGCCTTCAAGGATGTGATTGGTCGTACATTGGATGGCAAATTGTCTCCAAGTGAACTGCAAAATTCAACCTTCACAATCAGTAACTTGGGAATGTTTGGTGTTCAGTCCTTCGGTCCTATTATTAACCAACCAAACTTAGCAATCCTCGGGGTTAGCTCAACAGTTGAGAAACCTGTAGTTGTAAATGGCGAGATTGTGATTCGTCCAATCATGAGCCTTGGATTAACGATTGACCACCGTGTCGTAGATGGTATGGCTGGTGCTAAGTTTATGAAAGATTTGAAAGCCTTGATTGAGAACCCAATCTCAATGTTGGTTTAAAAAATACAGTATTTATTTTTAGAGATATAGATAAAGGAAGTAAGACATGGCCTTAGAAGTAATTATGCCAAAAGCCGGCGTGGATATGACAGAAGGACAAATCGTCCAATGGAATAAAAAAGTCGGAGAATTTGTAAAAGAAGGAGAAATCCTTTTGGAAATCATGACTGATAAAGTCAGCATGGAATTGGAAGCCGAAGAAGATGGATACTTGATTGCCATCCTCAAAGGAGATGGTGAAACTGTCCCAGTAACGGAAGTCATTGGCTACCTTGGTGAAGAAGGGGAGAACATCCCAACAGCTGGAGCTGCAGCGCCAGAAGCTAGTCCTGCACCTGCAGCTAGTGCCTCAAGCGACGACGGTAAGAGCGATGATGCCTTTGATATCGTTGTGATTGGTGGAGGTCCTGCTGGTTATGTAGCAGCCATTAAAGCAGCCCAACTCGGTGGTAAGGTTGCCCTTGTTGAGAAATCAGAACTCGGTGGAACGTGCTTGAACCGTGGCTGTATCCCAACTAAGACCTACCTTCACAATGCTGAAATCATCGAAAACATCGGTCATGCAGCAAACCGTGGTATTGTCATCGAAAATCCAAACTTCACTGTAAATATGGATAAACTCCTTGAAACCAAGTCTAAGGTTGTCAATACTTTGGTTGGCGGCGTTGCAGGTCTTCTTCGTAGCTACGGAGTTACTGTTCATAAGGGAATTGGTACCATCACTAAAGATAAGAATGTCTTGGTAAATGGTTCTGAATTGCTTGAAACTAAGAAAATCATCCTTGCTGGTGGTTCAAAAGTCAGCAAAATTAACGTTCCTGGTATGGAATCATCACTCGTGATGACCAGTGATGACATCCTTGAAATGAACGAAGTTCCAGAGAGCCTCGTAATCATCGGTGGTGGAGTTGTCGGTATCGAACTCGGTCAGGCCTTCATGACATTTGGTTCAAAAGTAACTGTTATCGAAATGATGGACCGTATTGTTCCAGCTATGGATGCGGAAGTGTCTAAGAATCTTCGCTTGATTTTGGAACGCAAAGGCATGACTATCTTGACAGGCACAAAGCTCCAAGAAATCATCGAGGAAAATGGTCACCTTCGTATCAAGGTTGAAGGTAAAGATGATATCATCGCAAGCAAAGCTCTTCTCTCAATTGGTCGTGTTCCAGACCTTGAAGGTATTGGAGATGTTGAGTTTGAATTGGATCGTGGACGTATCAAGGTCAACGAATACATGGAAACTTCTGTTCCAGGTATCTACGCACCAGGTGATATCAATGGTACTAAGATGTTGGCGCACGCAGCCTTCCGTATGGGTGAAGTTGCTGCTGAAAATGCCCTCAAAGGAAACCATGCTGTTGCTAAATTGAACTTGACTCCGGCAGCCATCTACACTCTTCCTGAAGTAGCAGCAGTAGGTCTCACAGAAGAACAAGCTCGTGAAAAATACGATGTAGCCATTGGTAAATTCAATTTTGCAGCTAACGGTCGTGCCATTGCATCTGATGCTGCTCAAGGTTTCGTAAAAGTTATCGCCGATAAGAAATACGGAGAAATCCTTGGTGTTCACATCATTGGTCCTGCAGCTGCAGAATTGATCAACGAAGCATCAAGTATTATCGAAATGGAAATCACTGTTGAAGAAATGCTGAAGACCATCCACGGACACCCAACTTATTCAGAAGTAATGTACGAAGCGTTTGCGGATGTTTTGGGAATGGCTATCCACTCACCTAAGAAAAAATAAATCGAAGATAGTTCAGACTGGAAAGATATTTTCCAGTCTCTATCATATAAAGGGATATCATGAAATATATTATCAATCATTCAAACGACACTGCCTTTAATATTGCCTTGGAAGAATATGCCTTTAAACACCTTTTGGATGAGGACCAAATCTTCCTACTTTGGATCAATAAACCATCTATCATTGTCGGGCGGCATCAAAATACTATCGAAGAAATCAACCGCGATTATGTGCGGGAACATGGTATTGAAGTGGTTCGTCGCATTAGTGGTGGTGGAGCTGTCTACCACGATTTAAACAACCTCAACTACACGATTATTTCCAAAGAAGATGAGAATAAAGCTTTTGATTTCAAATCTTTCTCAACTCCAGTTATCAATACCTTGGCTCAACTCGGTGTTAAAGCTGAATTTACAGGCCGTAATGACCTTGAGATTGACGGTAAGAAATTCTGTGGAAATGCTCAAGCCTATATCAATGGGCGTATCATGCACCACGGTTGCTTGCTCTTTGACGTTGATTTATCAGTCCTTGCTAACGCCCTCAAGGTTTCAAAAGATAAATTTGAATCAAAAGGCGTGAAATCCGTCCGTGCCCGTGTAACCAATATTATCGATGAATTGCCAGAAAAAATCACAGTTGAAGAATTCCGTGATTTACTACTGGAATACATGAAAAAAGAGTATCCAGAAATGACAGAATACGTTTTTTCTGAGGAAGAATTGGCCGAAATCAATCGTATCAAGGATACTAAGTTTGGAACTTGGGACTGGAACTACGGTAAATCGCCTGAATTTAACGTCCGTCGTGGAACAAAATTTACCAGCGGTAAGGTTGAAGTTTTTGCCAACGTCATTGAATCAAAAATCCAAGATATTAAGATCTATGGTGACTTCTTTGGTATCGAAGATGTTGCAGCTGTAGAAGATGTCCTTCGTGGCGTGAAATACGAACGAGAAGATGTACTTAAAGCTCTAGAAACTATTGATATCACACGCTACTTTGCTGGTATTAGCCGTGAAGAAATCGCTGAAGCAGTGGTGGGATAAAATCATAAGAGATTCGCTTTTGCGGATCTCTTTTTTGGACTCAGTTTTACCTATAAATAGTTTCTAATATATTACTTTTATGGTATTATATAGATGGATAAAGTCGTTTGAAAAGCTTGAAGTATCTCTCTTCAACCTCCCCTTAGAAAGTGTGATCTTATGAAACGAGTCTTTATTATCTTTTCTAATCTTTTTGTCACCAGCTTTCTTCTTTGGGTTGCCTTTATTTCACCAAATACGGTCATCCACCGAAGTCTCCCTGTGGTAGGAGTTCTTAAGCAAGAAAGGACTGTCACCTATGAGGAGCTTTCGGCCAACTTAGATCAGTTAGCAAGGGAAAGCAATAGTGTAATTGCTCGCCAGATTCAACAAACGGATTCGCAAGGTCAGGTCAAGTTCTCCTATGATATCTACGGAGAGGGAGAGCTTCCAAAGGGCATCAAAAAAGCAGATAAAGAAGTCGCTTCTAAGAAAAGCTTACTTACCAATTACTATATACTCTCAGGGAAGTTACCACTCGAAAAGTTGGATCAAAAACTACACGAACTTGGTTTCTCAAAGACTTTCATGAATAAGCCTAATCTCTTGCAGAATTTTATGGCATTTTTTGGTTCCGGTTCCCAATCCTTGGCCTTGGTTATTTTTATTCTTAGCTTTAGTGCATTGGCCATTATTCAAAAAACACTTGAATTGAGGAGTGCAGGGATTCGTTATATTGCAGGGATGAGACGGTACCAACTCTTTGGACGTTCTCTCATGGAAGACAGCAGAGAGCTGCTTTTAGGATGTATTGGAGCCAGTGCCTTAGGATCCATTTTGATTTATTGTTTACAATTAACCCCCTTTGCCTATTCCTTCATTATTTCAAGTAGTATCATTTATAATACGCTCTTGCTCATCGTATCTATTCTCCTGTCCTTTATATTTGCATTTAGCATCCAGACGGTGCACTTGGTTAGCCTTTTAAAAGGGAAAATTCCAGTAAAAAGGATTTTAGTTTTTCTCTTTACCTGTCAATTTCTCGCTGTTGCTCTCATTGGCCTTGCTATCCATCGGGTCAGTATCTATGGTTCTAGCTGGCAGACTTACCAAGAGGGGAAAGTAGCTTGGTCTAAAGAGATGAATTGGGTTCAAATTGGTGTAAATCGGGAGGATTTTTCACAGAGTACAAACAAAGAGACGCAAATTGAGAACAGAGCAAAATGGTCTAAGCTCATCGAGTCTGGCATCGAAAAAGGTGGTCTCTTGGTCTATCATCAGCTCGCATCTTTTGATTCAAAAGGCTTCATGAATGATCCTAGAACAGGGAGAGATCTTTCGATCACAGATTACGATCCTCTTGCCAATACCCTGTATGTCACTCCAAATTATCTTGATATCCAAAGAATCTCAGTTTCCCCTGAGGAAAAAGAGCGCTTGAATCACTTGCAAGCTGGAGAATTTGGACTCTTGCTCCCTGAAAAGTTGAAGGGTCAAGAAGAGGAGTTGAAAAAACGGTATGAAGATTATCTGACTCCTAGAGATGAACAAGGAAAGAGTCAGTTGCCCATGAAAGCACGGGTGACCTATCTTCCTAACAACCAAAAACGCTTTATTTACAACAATACACCTATGAACTATCAGCAATTCTTGACCGATCCGATTTTGGTTGTTGTTCGGCCTAGAAGCCTTGGTGGCTACAACAATCCTTATTTCTCTCAGCTCAATTCTTATCTGTATTTTGATGGACTTGATAAAAGTAAGAAGCTAATAGCTGAGCATGGGCTTGAAAAAAACGTGAGTCAATACGACTATGCAGCGGCTGTCTATCAGCAGATGATGCAATCCATTCAATTAGAGAACCTCATGGCCATTGCTGGGGGTGTCTTCGGAATGGCGACCTCCATTCTACTCTTTAACACTATGAATTTTCTCTATTTTGAAGAGTTTAGAAGACCGATCTTTCTGAAGAAGATTGCGGGTATGGACTTTTTGAAAATTCACCAAAGCATGCTCGTATTGGAGATTGTCATGCTGTTATTAGGTAGTGTCCTGATTTTCTTTCTCACACAGGAATGGTGGATCGCTCTCGTCACGCTTTTATTACTTGCGACCAATGCTTGGCTGATTCTCCTTTATCGCTCGCATAAAGAGGAGCATTTCTTACCCATTATTCTGAAAGGAGCCTAATATGATTAAAATAGAACACCTGGCAAAATCATTTGGAGAACGGACTGTCTTTCAGGATATCAATCTGCAATTTGCAGCAGGAAAGGTCTATGCTCTAATCGGAAATAGCGGTTGTGGCAAAACAACCTTACTCAATATTCTAGCCAAACTAGAACCTTATGATAAGGGAATCATCAGCTACCGAGGGCAAGAGCTTAAGCAAATCAAATCTCATCACTTTTTTAAGGATGAATTAGGCTATCTCTTTCAAAACTTTGGTCTTCTTGAAAACGAGACCGTAGCTGCCAATTTAGAACTTGGATTGATTGGTCAAAAATTGACTAAACAAGAGAAGAAGCAGCGAGAAGAAGAAGTCTTAGAAAGGGTGGGATTGAATTATCTCACACTCGATCAAAAAATCTATGAATTATCAGGCGGAGAAGCGCAACGTGTCGCCTTGGCTAAAGTCATCCTCAAGGATCCTCCTTTGATTTTAGCAGATGAATTGACTGCAGCACTCGATCCAGAAACTTCACAAGAAATTATGAACTTGCTTTTATCATTGAAAAAGACAGACCGCTTGATGATTATTGCAACGCATAACCCAGCGATTTGGGAAAAAGCCGATGAAGTGATTCGGTTAAATATTATTTAAGTCAAGTAAAAATGCTCTATGATTTTTTGTTCATAGAGCATTTACTGTTGCATGTGTCATAATTTTAGTTCTGTAAACTAAAGTTTATCCAGAGCATTCTTTTGCTCATCATTGACAATGTGGGTGTAAAGGTCAGTGACTTGGGTACTAGCATGCCCTAGCTGATGGCTGACGAGAACTTGAGATTTGGTTGCATCATACAAACGTGTAGCAAGCGTATGGCGGAGTTTGTGAGGTGTCACCCGCACCTTGAAGTCCTCAGAATACTTGGCTACCATTTTCTCGACACTGGAAGCATCGATTCGATTCGGAATGCCGCGGTATTCAGTCAAAAAGAAGGCTGTATCTGTCTTTTCGGCCTTGTATCGTTTGCTACGAATGCTCAGATATGCCTCTAAATAGGGCTTAGCAAAAGCAGCAACATTGACAGAGTCCCTTTTTCCACCTTTTCTTGTCACTTCAATGACCATCATTTTTAGATTGATATCTTTCAGATCCAGATTGACAGCTTCAGACAGACGAACACCAGAGGCTAGCAGCAAGGCAATGATGGCTAAATCTCGTTCTTTGTTCTTGTTAAAAGAAGATAGAGCGCGATTAGAGAGCTTCTTAGGGTACTCCGTATCGATATACTGGAGAAATTCCTCGGTTTCATCCCCTAAAAAGAGCTTCTGTTTGATGTTCTCCGCACGAGCAGCCAGAGTTTCCTTTTTCTTTTTGGTAGCCACCTTTTTCATCACATTTCGATAGAAGTAGGGCTCACCCTGCTCATTTTCTACTTCCTCAGTCAAATATTTGTAGAGACTGGATAAAGCTGAAAGAGTCCGGTTGATGGTTGTCTGGGAAACACCATTTTGGGTCGTATTAGCATTGAGGAGCGGCCGCTCCCGCAAATAAAGAATGAAGGCCTCCATGTCTTTCTTGCTCATATTTTCCAAAACCGAGAGAGGAATCTCAGCAATCTCTGAAGCGTCAGATATACCAGAGTCTAAAACCCAGCGAAAAAATCGATCGTATTCTTTAAGATATTCATACAAGGTCGTAAAGCTATAGGGTACCGCCAGCTTGGATTGGTAGTATTCTAGAACGTACCAGGGCATGATTTGCTTCAGCTTATCAATTCGTTCCAATAAAATCTCGCGTTTCATTCCATCTTCCTCATGATTTTTCTATAAAAGAAGTATAGCATATCTAGATATATTTTTCAAGAAAATTATAGTTTTTCGGAAAGATGATGGAGGGAGGTAAGCAATCTGACTTTACTACAAAACAGATAATAAAAACAAGACAGAATTGAGAAACTCAACTCTGTCTTGTTTCACTAAAACTTATTCTTCTAATTTAATTTTTTGAAAATAATCCAGTTGCCATTTTTGTGTTGCCTGAGCTGTTTTATTTAAATGTGTGCACCAGGACGGATAAAACCGCATAGCCATCTTTCCTTTACAATCCTTTGTAGAAAGAATTTTTTTACTGGTAGCCACCTCTTTGGGAATGATAAATATACCGCAATGACGGTTGTCGATGACGACAATAACCAGTTCATCACCCAAGTCTTTATCAGTATAAGGAATATTCTTGTTGTCTTGGTCTTTTTTCCAAAAGACTGTAAAGTAGCCTTCTTTTTTAGGTGTTTTCTTTGCCAAACGGCATCTTTTATATTCTTGATCATTATCCTTTGGCTTAATCAAAATACTTTCATAGTCTTCATTCCATTTTTCATTTATCAGATCAAAGTCACCATAATACCTATGAAGAATGTCTGTCATTTTCATTCTTTTATCGCCTTTCTAATTTCTTACCAAAATTAAATTATGTAAAATAATTACTAGAATAAAAAACCTTTAATCAAATTAATTACTTGTTCATTTTGTGGTAGAGATGAATGATGGGCAGCCTTGCCTGTGATGACGACCTCTCTATACGAAGCAATCTTTCCTTTGTAAATCAAACTCCCAGCCTCTACACTGCTTCTATGGACAATTCCGTCACCGTCTCGGAAAAAGATTCCTAAAATTGATAAATGCTGCAGCTTCTTAGGCAGTTTTCGTTGGTTGGCTACAAATTCATCTAGCATTGGGACTCGATGATTAAGGTTTTTCTTGTTTAGATTATAAGGGCTGCCAATAGTCAGGAGCTTTTCCATCTCCAATCCAGAATGGTTTGCCAGGTATTGCTGCAGGAATACTGTATAAACCAGTCCGCCATTAGAATGCCCCAAGCCTTTAAAACTGGTAAAAGGGTATTTCTCTCGCAAAACAGTTATGGCAGCGTTAAACATAGCAGCCTGCTTCTTGATATTTTTGTAACCATCGCGATTATTCTGAAAACCAATCACAAAAATGGGGTTTCTGTCCTTTCGCTTCAAATGCCCACGATAAGTCATGTGACCGTCATTCCATACTTTTATACGAATCAGACTATGGTGAGGATGCTGGCCGTGGTTGAGCTTTCTAACCATTTTGTTAAAACGATTCTCTGTCGCTGAACTGCCGGGAATCATGATGATTGGTTCTATATCAACTTTACTCAAGGGCATATGACTGATGGGATGGGAAGGGAGTTTGTTTTGTATTTTGATGTAAAGCTGAATCAGGTACCTAATAAACTTTTTCATTTCTTTTTTCCTAAGTGTACAAAATAAGCTACATAAAATAAATTATGTAACTTATTTGCGATTACTTCCGTTTTTTCTTGTTTTTCTTCATTTGCTTGGCCATTTTATTCATGCTGCGGCGCATGAGAAATTCTCCCGCTTTCCCTTTGAGGCCACCGCCAAAAAGTTGGCTCATATCTGGCGTGCCTGCTCCGCCTAGGGCAGATAAATCTGGCATACCTCCTTGGCCCATCATACCTTCTAAAGCTGACGTATCTGGCATGCCGCCTGGCATATTTTTAGGCAGATTGTTAGGATTGAGCCCCATCTGTTTCATCATTTTGTTCATATCTCCAGATAGGACGCCCTGCATCATCTGTTTGGCTTGGTTAAAGTCCTTGATAAACTTATTGACTTCGACAAAGCTGTTACCAGACCCAGCCGCAATCCGACGGCGACGGCTTGGGTTAAGCAGGTCTGGATTTTCCCGCTCGGCTGGTGTCATAGAGGATACGATGGCACGTTTACGGGCAATTTCTTTTTCATCTACTTTGATATTTTTGAGAGCAGGATTATTGGCCATACCTGGCAGCATCTTGAGCAATTCTTCCATAGGCCCCATATTCTGAACTTGGTCCAGTTGGTCGATGAAATCATTGAAATCAAAGGTATTTTCCCGCATTTTTTCAGCCATTTCAAGAGACTTTTTCTCATCGTACTCTTGAGCGGCCTTTTCAATCAGGGTCAGCATATCCCCCATACCGAGGATACGACCAGACATACGGTCTGGGTGGAAGGTCTCGATATCGGTGATCTTTTCACCGGTACCAGTAAACTTGATTGGTTTGCCGGTAATATGACGGACGGACAGTGCCGCACCACCACGAGTATCCCCATCAATTTTGGTCAGGATAACCCCGGTCACTTCGAGTTGATTGTTAAATTCACGAGCTACATTTGCTGCTTCCTGACCAATCATGGCATCGACAACCAGCAGAATTTCATTTGGCTGTGCTAAAGCTTTGACATCAGCTAGCTCCTGCATGAGTTTTTCATCAATTTGTAGACGACCAGCCGTATCAATCAGGACATAGTCGTTGTGATTAGCCTTGGCTTGCTCCAAACCTTGACGTACAATCTCTACTGCTGGGAACTCAGTACCCAAGGCAAAGACTGGCACATCAATCTGTTGCCCCAGTGTCTTCAGCTGATCAATAGCTGCTGGACGGTAGATATCCGCCGCAATCATCAAAGGACGAGCATTTTCTTCTTTCTTGAGTTTATTGGCCAATTTACCCGCAAAGGTTGTTTTACCAGCCCCTTGCAAACCGACCATCATGATAACAGTCGGAATCTTTGGTGACTTGATAATCTCGGCAGTATCAGAACCCAGAATGGCTGTTAGCTCTTCGTCTACGATTTTGATGATCTGTTGAGCTGGATTAAGCGTGTCAATAACTTCGTGTCCGATAGCTCGCTCACGAATCTTTTTTATAAAGTCTTTAACAACAGGCAGGGCAACGTCAGCCTCCAAGAGAGCAAGACGAATCTCCTTGGTCGCTTCCTGGATATCACTCTCAGAAATTTTCCCCTTTCTGCGTAGGTTTTTAAAGACGTTCTGTAAGCGTTCAGTTAAATTTTCAAAAGCCATAAATATTTCTCCTCTTAATTATCAAATGATGGAAATGGACAGGTTTCTATCCGTTTTATTCTCGGTTATCAATGCTGGACAAAACCGCAAGCTGCTCCTGCAAATAGGGATCGTCAGGGTATTTCTCCATAATCTGATCGAAAATCTGACTTCTGACGATATAGTCAGAGTACATGTGCAGTTTCATTTCGTAGTCTTCAAGAATTTTCTCTGTCCGCTTGATATTGTCATAGACAGCTTGACGGCTCACGTTAAACTCCTCGGCAATCTCAGCAAGGCTGTAGTCATCCGCATAGTAGAGCTCAATATAGTTCATTTGCTTGTCGGTCAGCAAAGCTGCATAAAACTCAAACAGAGCGTTCATTCGATTTGTTTTTTCAATTTCCATAAGGAATATTATACCAAATAATCCCTTTAAACTCCACTCTTTCGGTATGTTTGAAAATAGAGAATTATAAAAAAACTGCCGATCGACAGTTTTTTTATAACATAATTTAAGTTATGCAATTATTTGTTTTCTAAATAGAATTCAAAGCGTTCGCCGACATACTGGCTTTTTACATACTCAAAGGCTGTTCCATCGTCAAAATAAGAAACTTGTGTTAGGCCTAAAATAGCATGACCACGGGGAATTCCTAGGTATTTAGCGATTTTTTCTTTGGCCAAACGGGCGTAAATGGTCTGTTGGGACTTGCCTATTTTATAGCCGTGCTCTTGTAAGGTCTGGAAGAAATGGCTGGTCACTTCTTCTTTTTTGAAATTCTTTATAAATTTCTCTGGAATCGAGGCAACTTCATAGACCACGGGGATATCATCAGCGTAGCGAACCCGTTCCATGCGGATGATGTTCTCTGTCTTATGGATGCCGAGCTTTTCGACTTCTCGCTCGCTTGGCAGTGTCCGACGGTAGGAAATCAGCTGGCTGGACGGTATTTTTCCTTGAGACTTCATAATTTCTGTAAAACTAGTCGTTCCACGCATTTTTTCCTGAACGCGTGTGCTTGCGACATAAGTCCCGCTACCGACTCGACGCTCTAGCACCCCTTCCTCCACCAGAAGCGTAATAGCTTGACGCAAGGTCATTCTGCTGACCTCGAAAGTTTCAGCAAGATCACGTTCGCTTGGCAAACGCTCGCCAATCTCCCAAATACCCTCGTCAATATCTTTTTTTATTTGATCATGTATTTTCACATAAGCAGGTAACATCAATAGCCCTCTTTTCTGATTTTAAGCAGCTTTTTCCTACATTTATTGTATTATCAATTAGTTTAAAAGTCAAACTAAATATCAATCAATGTAGGAAAATCCTATTTTATTATCAATTCTTAGAGCAAAGGTCCTTACTTTTCAGTTATTTTTACTTGCAGCTAGTCCTATTACCTTGGAAAAATTCGATTTTTGTGATAAAATGATGGGAAAAAGATTACTTCTTTTAAGAAAGGGAAAAGATGACAACTACAACTGAATTGCAAGATGTTGAAAAAATCATCGTGCTTGATTACGGCAGCCAGTACAACCAGCTGATTTCGCGCCGCATCCGTGAAATTGGTGTATTTTCTGAACTCAAGAGCCACAAGATCACAGCGGATGAAGTTCGTGCTATCCATCCTGTCGGGATTATCCTTTCAGGTGGACCTAACTCAGTTTACGAGGAAGGTTCATTTGATATTGATCCAGAAATCTTTGAGTTGGGTATTCCAATTTTGGGGATTTGCTATGGTATGCAGCTTTTGACTCATAAATTGGGCGGGAAGGTGGTGCCAGCAGGTGATGCCGGCAATCGTGAATATGGTCAATCAAAACTAACACATACTACTTCTCCTCTCTTTGAAAGCACACCAGAAGATCAGCTTGTCCTGATGAGCCACGGTGATGCGGTGACGGAGATCCCTGCAGACTTTGTCCGCACTGCTACATCTGCAGACTGTCCTTTTGCATCTATTGAAAATCCTGACAAGAAAATCTACGGAATGCAATTCCACCCTGAGGTTCGTCATTCTGAGTACGGTTACGATATTCTGCGCAATTTTGCTCTCAATATCTGTGGCGCTAAGGGCGACTGGTCTATGGATAACTTCATCGATATGCAGATTCAAAAAATCCGTGAAACAGTCGGTGACAAGCGTGTCCTACTCGGCCTATCAGGTGGTGTTGACTCTTCTGTCGTAGGTGTCCTCTTGCAGAAAGCTATCGGCGATCAATTGATCTGTATCTTTGTAGATCACGGTCTTTTGCGCAAAGGCGAAGCTGATCAAGTTATGGAGATGCTGGGTGGCAAATTTGGTCTCAACATCGTTAAAGCGGACGCAGCGAAGCGTTTCCTTGACAAACTTGCCAGCGTTTCGGATCCAGAGCAAAAACGTAAAATCATCGGAAACGAGTTTGTCTATGTCTTTGACGATGAAGCCAGCAAGCTGAAAGATGTGAAATTCTTGGCTCAAGGTACACTTTATACTGACGTTATCGAATCTGGTACTGACACTGCTCAAACTATCAAGTCTCACCACAATGTTGGCGGTCTGCCAGAAGATATGCAGTTTGAGTTGATTGAACCTCTAAATACACTTTACAAGGATGAAGTACGCGCTTTGGGTACAGAGCTTGGTATGCCTGATGAAATTGTCTGGCGCCAGCCATTCCCAGGTCCTGGTCTTGCTATCCGTGTCATGGGTGAAATCACAGAGGAGAAATTGGAAACCGTCCGCGAGTCAGACGCTATTCTCCGCGAAGAAATCGCCAAAGCTGGTCTTGACCGCGACATCTGGCAATACTTCACTGTCAACACTGGCGTTCGTTCAGTAGGTGTCATGGGCGATGGCCGGACTTACGACTACACAATTGCCATTCGCGCTATCACTTCTATCGATGGTATGACAGCTGACTTTGCCAAGATCCCTTGGGAAGTTCTGCAAAAAATCTCTGTCCGTATTGTCAACGAAGTAGATCACGTTAATCGTATCGTCTACGATATCACCAGTAAACCACCTGCAACTGTGGAGTGGGAGTAAGAAATATGCAAAAACCAGCTAGAATCTAGCTGGTTTTTTAGTTATATTTTAAAGACAGTCTTATTGACCTAGCAGGCCCTTAAAGAAATTGACGATTGCATTCCAGATATTGCTAAAGAAATTACCGCCATCTTCAAAAAGTCCGTTTGCATCAAAGTTAAGGTTGATATTATTGAATGTGTCACCAGCCTTTGAAACAATACTGTTTTTTAAGTCGGTGAGTGTCTTTGTGAAATCAGAATTTGTGATGACTCCACTGTTTGAAAGATTGACTGCAAAGTTAATAATCAGATTAATTTGGTCGGCTGTGACCGAACTGTTGAGACCGTAGTTTTTCAGTGTTTCTTCAACGATTTTACGGACATCAGCTTCTGTCAAGTTGCTGTTATTCTTTTTAGCATTGGCAACAGCTGTTTTTATATCTGTCAGAGCCACATTCAGCTTATCAGCATCGTAACCTTCTTTGCCTTGGTTCTCGGCGTTGATATTTGAAAGTGCGGCTAATTCTTCCTGAGCCAAGTCTTTATTTTCCTGAGGAACGCTCGCTCCATTTTCCTCCAGCGAGTAATAAATACCAGCTAGGGCGCTTTCTCCAGTTACAGGGATCGGTGCTGCTACTGTAATTTCTGCATGCTGCACGCCTAAGGTGACTGCCGCATTGCGATACATATCCTCTGTAACCTTGGTGATGTTTTGCGGCGTGACAATCTTAACTTGAAGCGGCTTCTTGTTGCCCAACTTCTTAATCTTAACAGAAGAATAAAGCTGCAAACTAGGATCATTTGCCACATTCATAATCTTTGAATAGACATCAGGTGTCATTGTCTTCAGAGGTTTAGAATCACTCGATGCATTGTAGCCTAAGAGCTGAAGCGTTTGCTCTTTTTGACTGTCATCCAAGGAATAGCCCAAGACATACTCAGGCTGAACATAGGTTTCGTCAATGACTTTTTGGACGTTTGTGTCAGCCGTTGCTGTGGATACGGTAAAGAGCGTAGCTAGAAAAGCTCCTGCCGTTAGTAATGTTTTCTTAAATTTCATTTTACTCCTCAATCTATCTCTAAACAATAAGGTTTTAGAGAAGCTTCGATTATAATCAGCGGATTGCGCTGTCACATTAAATTAGGAAAGGAAAACTTTCCATAGAACAAAATAGTATAAAATGCTTAAAGTTTTCTTATAGACAAAGAATAGCTTGCTTTCTTAAAATCATTTGCCCCAAAGAAAATCAATCAATAATCTATCGACTTCTGGATTTTCATGCAGCTGGCTATGCTGAGCCAGAGGGCCGGTCACTCTTTTTTCCTGATAGGACTTGGCATTGTCGATTACAAGATACTTGAGACTGCGAGAAGAAACGTTTAAGACGGAACCATCCGATTGATTTTTAAAATCTCCATAGATATTAAGCACATCCACTTGATCTTGCGGATAAATTTCGCGCAAGCCCAGAAGTTTTTGATAGCTATCACTCATGGCACTAGGTTGCCCCGTTTTGGAATCTAGAATGGTCAAATTATCTGGTAGATCCATGCCCTCCAAACCATTGACATGATTGGCAATATTTACCTGCTTTTGTAGTTGTGGAAGTTCTTCATTTTGAGCATGCTCCAATAGGTAAAATAAAATAGACATATTTCCCATAGAATGTGCGACAAAATTCATCTTTTTAAATCCATATCTTGCTTGCAACTCTCTGACAACTGCTGCTGCATATTCTCCGTCCTGAGCATAATCGGGATTTCGATTGTCTTTGAACTCAACCATGACAATTGGATTGATAGCATCTTTTGGTATATCTCCTTTAAAGGTTACTTGAGCATGACTATCAACTGTAGCTGTGATGATGGTTTGAGTAACTCCAGCTTGCCTAGCTGCCTCTACCATATGCTTTTCAGCATTAGTACTTGAGCCATAACCATGGAAAAATAATGTCGGAGTCCTTGATTGAATATAGTCACTACTATTTACCTCTCTTGTTTGTAGCTTGGACCCTAGAAATAAAGTGATAAGAACAATAAACAGAAAAGTTGAGAGTGCGATGATAGACCGTTTTCTCATTTTCTACCTCCTATCTTGTATAGACTAGTATTATAACCATAACATTTCTGGTATTTGTAGACAAATAAAGAAAAATGATTCAATTTAATTCATATCAACCTATTTAAAACGAATTTTATTGAATGAATACGTATTATAACGAATTGAGGAAACTGTTTGAACTATTTATTTTAATTAAAACGAAATAAAGTAGGTTTGCGGGAGTTCCTGGTTAGGTCAGCTTGTCGTCATACCTTATCTTATAAAGCTTTTTGGCTTTTTGCGTGTACTGCCTGATGAAATCAGTTTTAGCTTCTGTATAGGCATCACGATTGTGCTCGTACTTTTTCCATAAGGTTAATTTTAACTTCTCGTAGTCCTTAGCGACATCTGGATGATCTTTCAGATAGTCTCGGAAATAGAGTTCATCATGGTCTCCATAGTACCGCAAATGCAAGTGAAAAACTCGTTCAGCAAAACCTTGCAGTGTATAGCCCTTGTTAAAAGACATGCGGCCTTCTGACTCTGACATAAGCAGGTAGCCATGCTCCAGCAATTCTCTCTTGATGCTATCCATATCTTCAGTTCGAGGAATTTCTAAGAGAATATCAATAATCGGCTTAGCCCATATCCCCTCAATAGATGTGGAACCAATATGATGCATTTTATACAACTGATTTGCTGGCAAAAAACTTTGTATTCTTCTGCTTTCCTCCACATACCAAGTTGACAAGTCCTTATTGTGCGCCTCTAAGAAAATCGGGAATAGCTGCCATAATTCTTCTAAAGACATATCTTCTAGGTTTTTGGCCATGTGCCTTCTCCTTTCTTTATAGAAAATAAGCATCAAAGTAAAGACTGAGTATCTTATCCCAGTCTTCTTTTTATTACCAATAAAGCAAGCCATAAGTCAGTAAAACACTGATCATGCTAAAGAGTGAACCAATCAGATAGTATTCTGCAAAAGACTGGCTTTCAGAAATTTTATTATAGCGAGCGATAGACTTAGCCGTGAAGACCAGACCAATCGCTGTGAATTGCCCGAAAATAAGGGAAAGTCCCATAATCAAGCGCTCCAAAATCCCAATCATGGCTCCAGCCCCCGCAATAGTCTCCCCACTGTTTTCTCCTGCCTGATACTTGCTGAAGAAGAGTTTAAAGAGGATATTGACTGGCTTGCCAGTAAGGGCGAAGAAAAAGAGAGCCTGCAGCATGAGGTAGCGCTCAGACAGCCAATTAGGAGCTGGAATTTGCTGCTGTCCTAAGAGAAAATAAAGAGCAAAAACGCTTATCAAATGCAAGAGCTGATCCAGTAAAAAGGCTGACTTTTGAGCTTGGCGACGGACAATCAAAGAATTCAGCTTATACTTCAAGAGGTCAATAAGCGCATGGCTGACCCAGACCAAGGCGAAAAATAGCAGATACTTAGGTAAGATGAGCCCCAAGAACAACAAGGGTAGCAAAACAATCCCCAAATGGCGAATTAAGAAATTCATCCGCCGGCTTTTGAGGTCGGCCATTTTCTGACTTTGAAGCTGAAAATCAGCTAGCACATGAGCTAGCAAAGTCAATACAAGAATCGGATTCTGCATGAAAAATTCTGAAAATCCCATAAAATTTGTCATTGTTCAGCCTCCTTTGCGGCCTGTAAAATCATTTTCATAGCTAAACGGCGATTTCTCAGATAGACCTTCAGTCCAGACGACTTCAGCCGCTTACTAAGCGCACTGGGACTAATCTGCAGCAGCTCTGCCATTTCCCCGTGAGAAAAATTTTCATCATAGATATATTCCATGAGCATCCGCTCGAGTACCTCTCTCTGGCTAGCATTCCACTTGCTCTGGATAAAGGACGCAGCCGCCAGCACTGTATTAACTGCCTGACTGAGCTCGTCATCGCCTAAGGATACCGCCAAGCGACTGCTACCATAATCATTTTTCTCATGGACTGCGTTAATAGCTGCGCGTGCCCTCCAGTAGGCTGGACCGTCAGAACCAATACTTTGCTCGCGATTGATCTCGGTCACAATCTCACCCAGACCAAGGCCAAAGCGAATCGGGTGAGGAAATCCTAAGGCAATCTGATCAATGAGCCGCATGACTTCAGTATTAGGGCGCAACAAAGCCTGAAACTCATCTCCAGTCGTAATGGTAAAAGGCGACACCAGATAATCCTGATAATCCTGATTTAGCACCGCCATCATGTCCTGCAGATCCTTCTGCGCCTGCTTACGGTTTTTTAGCTGTTTGGACTCAATCAAATCTCCAATAAGAGCAATATAAAGCATATCTGACCAAACCTCCTTTAAGTCCATTATAAAGGAAAATTTAAAAAATGTCCATTTAAACGGCAACTTTTTGGAATATCCATTGTAAAGGAAAGACTATTTCTTCTTTTTAGATCCTGGTAAGGCAGGGTAGACAGCCTCAATCAGACTACAGAGAAAGGCAGCATCTTCTACTTCTTTTATATGAAGCATTGGCTTTGCACCTGGATAAGGGGACTCATAAAGCGGATTTTCAAAAAAATCCATAGCTGGCTGGATCGGCTTGAGCAGCAAGCGATTGTCATAAATCCCGCCGAATAAGCGCCCCCGATAATAGAGCAAATATTCTCCCATCATCTTTCGAAAGCTAATTTCTTGGCCTAAGCCTTGCAGCTGCTTCAGGATAAAATCCAAATATTCTTGACTAGATGCCATCGAACCACCTCCATGCATTGATACTTTATTATAACAGAAATGGATGAAGATTGCTGATGATCCTTCTTCAATCTGCAGTCTATCTATTCTACAATAAGCAAAAAAGCTAGACCTTAGGAGTCTAACTTTTATTTCTTATTTTTTTAAAAGTCCTTCCTTGACCAGAAAGTCACGCGCGACAGCTTCCGCTTTTTTACCTTCAATGCCAACTTGATAATTCATCTGACTCATCTGGCTTTCCGTAATTTTGCCAGCCAGTTTATTGAGAATACCTTCCAATTCTGGATGTTTTTCTAGCAATTCAGCCTTCATGAGAGGTGCCCCTTGATAAGGAGGGAAAAGGTGCTTATCGTCTTCTAAAACTTGTAAATCATAACGCGCAAGTTCTGCGTCAGTCGAATAGGCATCCGTGATTTGAATATCACCCGACTGGATAGCTTGGTAGCGAAGAGCTGGCTCCATGGTCGCTACATTAAGATTAAGGCCATATAGAGATTGCAAACCCTTGTTTCCATCTTTACGGTCGTTAAATTCTAGGGTAAAGCCCGCTTTTAGCTTTTCTTGGACTGCCTTAAGGTCAGAAATCGTTTTAAGATTATATTCTTTGGCGATAGTCTTTGGAACTGCAATTGCATAGGTATTCTGATAGGCCATGTGATTGAGCAAGGCTAGATTGTCCTGTTTTTTGATTCCATCACGCGCTGCTTTAAAGACTTCTTCAGCATCATTGCTGACCTTTGGAGCAGGCTGCAAGAGAGTTCCAGTAATCGTACCTGTAAACTCAGGATAGATATCAATATCGCCTTTTTTCAGAGCTTGATAAAGGAAGTCGGTCTTCCCGAAATTGGGTTTGACTGTCACAGTCATATCCGTATTTTCCTCGATGAGGAGTTTATACATATTCATGAGAATTTCTGGCTCTGGCCCCAATTTCCCAGCAATAACCAGATTATCCTTGCTGTGTTTCGGTAGCAAACTTGGCGTGTAAGAAGCGCCTAGTCCGAGGATTAAGATCGCAAAAGCTGCAAAAACCGTCCGAAGCTTGGCCTTTTCCATCCATTTAAGGAGACTGTTGAAAAGAATTGCCAAAACTGCGGATGAAATTGCTCCAATCAAGATCAGACTGGCATTGCGACGATCAATTCCTAGAAGGATAAAAGAACCTAGTCCACCAGCTCCGACGAGGGCTGCTAGAGTTGCTGTTCCGATAATCATAACCGTTGCTGTCCGAATTCCAGAAACGATGACGGGCATAGCTAGAGGCAGTTCAAACTTTTTGAGTCGTTCCCACTTGGTCATCCCAAAGGCGATTCCAGCTTCTTCTAAACTAGGATCAATCCCATTCAAAGCCGTGACAGTATTTTCTAAAATCGGGAAAATAGCGTAAATCACCAGAGCAGTCAGTGCCGGCAGTGTACCAATCCCCATGAGGGGGATAAAGAGTCCCAGCAAGGCCATTGAAGGAATGGTTTGAAAGATTCCCGCAATTTGCAGCACCCAATTGGCTACTTTTCTATGACTATGTAGATAGATAGCAAGCGGAATGGTCAGGAAGATAGCCACTAGTAAGGTCAGAAGAGACAGCTGGAGGTGTTGTCCTAAGGCTGCCAACCATTCGCCAAAGCGCTCCTGAAAGGTAGAAATCAAATTAGCCATGTTGCACACCTCCAAACAAATCTGCTACGAAGCTGGTTGCAGGTGCAGATAAGATTTCCTCAGGTGTCGCCACTTGACGAATCTCCCCGTCCTGCAGAACAGCAATCCGATTTCCCAACTTTAAAGCCTCATCCGTGTCATGGGTCACAAAGATTGTTGTCATTCCAAACTCTTTATGCAATTCTTTCGTCAGAACCTGTAGCTGTTTTCTCGAAATAGCATCCAAGGCTGAAAAAGGTTCATCCATGAGGAGAATCTTAGGCTGACCAATCATAGCACGGACAATGCCCACCCGCTGCTGTTCTCCACCAGATAATTCACTAGGAAGTCGATGTCCATACTCAGCTACTGGTAAACCAACCTTAGCCAAAAGCTCTTCTGTTTTCTGAGCAATCTCTTCCTTAGTCCATCCCTTCATCTCAGGAATCAGGGCGATATTTTCTACCACTGTTAGATTGGGAAAGAGGGCAATCGCCTGTAATACATAACCAGTAGAAAGACGAAGTTCACGCTCATCATAGTCTTTGATGCGCTTGCCATCCATATAAATATTTCCATCAGTCGGTTCCAAAAGACGGTTAATCATCTTAATCATGGTCGTCTTACCGGACCCAGAAGGCCCAACTAAAACCATGAACTCTCCATCCTCAATCCGTAAGTTGACATCTCTCAAGACATCCTTTTCTGTATAGCGTAGCGCTACATTCTTGTATTCAATCATTGTTTTTCCTCATTTTTTACGATAACCTTGCCAAAAGACTGGCTACTTTCCAGATAAGCATGAGCATCCTGGATTTGCTCAATAGAAAATACTTTCTCAGGTCGTACATCCACCTGATAACGCTCCACAAAGTCCACCAAATCTTGTAGCTTGTTTTGAGAAACATTGCCAGAAGCAAAGGTAGTCAAGTAGAGATTACGGTAAAGCATCTCAATGGGATCAAAGTCTGGAATAGTCCACTGACCGCCCAGCAAGCCACAAGAACAGATCATACCACCATCTGCCGTTCGAGCAAATGTATTGAGAATGGCACTCGGACCAACAAGATCCAAGACCTTGTCAAACCGCTCTTCCGTTTGCAAGACGCCATCCTTGTCCAAAATCACCTGGTCAAATCCTACTTCCTTTAGTTGTTCTTCCTTAGCTAGACTACGGCAACTTCCCGCTAGATAAACATTTGGAAATTGCCCTTTGAGAAGTTTTGCAAAAGCAATCCCAACACCACTAGTCGCTGCCCGAACCAAAACTCGGTTTCCCTCCTTAATCTTGAGATTGATATAAGAGCCAAATGCTGTGTAGTAGGTTTCAGGCAGTGCGATTAAACTTTCCAAAGCAAGCTCTGTCCTCACAGGATAAACCTGTTCATCTGGTAGCAAAACATACTCAGCATAACCACCATCAAAAGCACGGCCCATTTCTCCCATGATGGAGATGACCTGCTGCCCGACCTGCAAATCGGGACGATTGGTCTCCTCTACAAGTCCCACACATTCAATTCCTAAAATCCGTGGAAATTGAACGGACGGCGATAGTCCTTGACGAGTAAAAATCTCACTATGGTTGATTCCAAATCCTTGTACCTTGACCAATGTCCAACCTTCTTTAACAGTCGGTTTTGGAACTTCCACAACCTGCAGAACTTCTGGTCCTCCAGCTTCCTTGACAAGCACAGCTTTCATCTTAGTATCTCCTTTTAAAACTTCCCTCGGTTGGTCAAGTCTTCTACCTTAGGCATGACTTCTTTATTGTCCCAATGCTCCACAATCAAGCCATTCTCCAAACGGAAGATGTCATACTGGGCATAGGCCACACCATCGATCTGAGTCTGACCATAGCTAACCACATAGTTTCCTTGTCCCAAAAGCTGGAAAACAAAGTCAAAAGTAACCCCGTGTTCAGCCACATAGTTTTTATAAGCAGCACTTCCTTGGCCAATCTCATGATTATGCTGAATCAAATCGTCTGCCACATAATCATTCCACCGCTCCAGTTCCCCATTTTGGAAGATTTCTGTCAGGAAACGACGAACAGTTTTTTTATTTTCTACTGTCTTGTCCAAATCCGTGATTTCAAAATCTCCAAAGATCTGGTCTAACTGTCCATTTTCCGGAGCACGATAGTAGTCAATGACATCCCAATGCTCCACGATACGACCATTCTCATCCGCACGGAAAGTATCAGTCGTCACCCATTGAGCTTCCCCGCCATTGAGATATTGATGAACATGGACGAAGACTAGATTACCATCCTCAATGGTGCGAACAATCTTCATCTCACGCTCGGGATGGCGTTCAAAGAAATTTGCAAAGAAAGCCGCAAAACCTTCTTTCCCATCTGGCACACCTGTCGAGTGTTGAATGTAGGTATCCCCTACTGACTGAGCTTGAGCCTCGGCAACACGCCCATCTTGAATGGCATGAATATATAGATTTTGTGCATTTTCAACTTGTTTTGACATGATTTATGCCTCATTTGCTTTCTCTTTCAGATTGGCTAAAATACGTTCCTGATAACTTTCAAATTGGCGAATTTCTTCCTCTGAGAAGCCTTTATAAAAAATTGCATCCAATTTTTGACTGATACGATGGCCCACTTCTTTCTGGGACCAACCTTGCTCCGTTAGCTTGACATATTTTTTTCGCTTATCTGAACCACACTGACTAAAGGTCACCAAATCCTGCTCTTCCAACTTTTTCAGCATCGTCGTAAGCGTATTATTGGCCAATCCTGTCGCCAGCGCAATATCTGTCGCCGTAGCACATCCTGTCTCACTATTCCATAAAACAGTTAGAATCTTTCCCTGTTCACTCCGATAAAGAGCCTCAGGATTCTGACTCAGTAACTTTTGAAAAATCCGCCCATTCAACAAACGAATATGATAGGCTACTAAATGACTGTCTTTCATACTTCCTCCAATTTATTTCTATATCGAATCGATTTTAAATTATTGTAACACCAGATATTACAGCTGTCAAGAATTTTGTTCTATTTGGAAATAGTTTTAAACTGGGGTAAAGAAAAAAGCAGGTTCAACCTGCTTTAAAATCTAAAATTTATTGTTTCCGATTGATGTATCTGTTGAACAAAATGGTCATAATTTTCAGCTTCTTGAGGGATAAGAATGGACCACTTTTTCAAGAATGCCCCGTAACCTGCTAATTTACCTATGTCATTATCAACAACCTTCTCCACACTTGGGAAAATAAGACCGGCTGTTTTAGCTTCTAAAATGTATGTATAGGAAATCAGTTGATATAAATCCTCACGATTAATTCCTTTTTCAGTAAATTCTAGCTTTTTATATTTGGCATCTAGTATGATTTTTAAATCTTTATGATAGAGGTCCGGATAAACCTTTCGAACATGACTGCTAAATACAGAAATGCCATCCGTCTTTTCTTTATTTCGTGGATGAATAAAACCTTCTGGCAACAATGTCTGGACATACTCTTCCCAAAGCCAAGCAACATCAAAGAGAATGCCATGCACCCTTTGGGTTTGTTGCCCAAGACCGTGCTTTTCTCTACTTAGAATCAACAGACATAGTTCCTGTAATTTTCTATATTCTCGAAAATAGGCATGACGGACAGGTTTAGTTTGATTTAGTCTGATAATCTTAACACGATCAGCTAGTTTATAAGACGGAGTCACGCGGATAATTTCTGTTACATTTTCACGATTAGCATCAAACACTCCACTTCCAATTGTTTTCTGATTTTTAATATACTCAATGGTGTGTCGAATCAGCTGCATCAATGGATTATCATAAGCAAACTCTCTAGTAGTGTAGGAAATATTTCCCATAAAAGGAACATTTTTCTTAAGATGATTTCCTACATCAATCGCTCCCTTTACATGGCTATCATTATGGAAAAATCGCTGGTATTCTTTATAAAGCCCTTTTCTCAAAGCCGCTTGCAGATATTTTGGAAAGAGGTAAATCAGTAGTTGATAGAGTTTATCTTCGCTAGATAAACCAACATCCAAGTTAGTGAGATTGATATTGAGGACCTTCTGCAAGAGATAATGTAAAAAATAGTCGTTATTAGCATTTGAAAAACGAGAGGAAATCGTTAATCTTTCCTGACCGTAACCCAGAAAACCAATCACATTTCCTGTCTTAATGTTCTGATTAACTGTTTCAAAAATCTTTTGGTCCTTTTCTAAGTCAGAAGTATTTTTCAAGTCATTTGGAAAAATGAAAATACTATCCTCTTGAGAAAGGCTTTCTAAAGTTCTATCTAAAAGTACCTGACTAATTTTTGGATAGATTTCAACAAAATCCTCTTTTTCTATAAGTTGCTGATTATCTGTTATCCGTATCGTCATTTCCATCGCTTTCATTGTCACTAGTTATTGACTGATTGGTTTGCTCGTTGCTTGTCTTATCAAATGCCTTTTTCAAAGTTTCCAAAGTTTCAACTTCTTCATAAGAACCTCGCAAGTAGTCTTCCAAAAGTGGTTTGAGGTAATCAGACCAGAGTAATTCATAGTCAAAGTCTACATCCTTCAACTTAAGGAAATAACTTGGTCCGATATGATAATGACTGTTTAGCTCCTGAACGTTTTCGATAGCAGCATTCAAGTTTCTTAAACGTTTTTTCGCTTCTTCCTCATGTCCATCTAGTTTCTTATCTAGAATGTATAACTGGCTTTCAGCAGTAACTTCAACAAAACGGAAACGACGACGCATAGCAAAATCAAAGGTATCCACTGAACGATCAATATCATTCATTGTTCCGATGATGTAGACATTCTCAGGAATATAAAACTTGTCATCAGTCTCATGTAAATTAGAATACTGGGTAGAAACACTCCCCATTTCACCACGATAACCTGGGTCAATAGAGAAAAAGAGTTCACCAAAAATCTTAGAAATCTCCCCACGATTGATTTCATCGATGATGAATACGAATTTCTTGTCTGTGTCAATCGTTGGAGATATATAATCGCATAATCCATAACTTTCTTTCATATGATCCAAAACAATTTTTTGATAAGTTTCGTACTTTAAATTAGTATCTTCACCCTTGTACAAAAGATACACTTTTTCTTTGGTAGCAACAGGAGAATCAAACTTCACATTCCCTTGACTGTTTAAACTGGCTGGAACCGAACTACGAGGGAAGAAGTATTGTCCTTGCTTTTCATTGATAGCATCCGTTAATTTACCCCACGTTTCCTCAAAATTATCTTGTCCACCAGTTTTCTGAGCTTCTTTCGCTCTCTGACAGAACTTCTTAAAAATACCATCTTGTAATCTAAACTCAATAGCTCTATCCACATTTGAAACTGGTCTCAGCCCCTCTACAAAATCTGTATAGTCATAAGACGGGTGAAACTGTACAAAGCCGATTTGGTCTTCGTTGCTACCCGTTATTTCTTTGGCAATTTCTTTAGCAAGATAGGTTTTACCTGTACCAGGAGCGCCACGGAGAATAATATTTTTGGATGAAAGTAATATATTTTTATATTTATCAATATTTTCTGGCATTTTTATCTCCTTCTCCTTAGAGCCCTCACCTTCAATAAATAAATACGATTTATTTATATAGGGTAAAATTTCATTAAACTTTTCTTCACTAGTAATCACATATTCAGCATCTAGTGTCCAACGATGAGTAGCTGGTTTCTTGTCAAACTTCGATAATTCTGATTTATTCAGGCACTTTGATATGATACCTATTTTAATTCCTTCTTTTTGAAAATGAATTTCTATAAAATTTTGTAATTTTCCATTTGAGTTCTTTTTTACCTGAAAAGATGTATAACTCTTTGTTTCATTCTTTTGAGCATCTGGAAATTCTTTATTCATTCTTTTTAGAAACTCTTCTTTTTTCATCATATAGACTGTATTTCCTTTTCTTTAACGTTATAGCCATAAGACGATTTAACTATTAATATATTCTATATCATAGCATAATTATAGGAAAAATAAAAGAAATTATAAACTAAAAAGCCCAGTGTAAAGAGGAAATCCCTCTCCCACACTGAGCTTATTTTTATCTTAGTAATATTCACCCTGACGGTAATCCCATGAGTTAAAGGTATCTGACAGGTGCATCATGATTTTGTCGATGTCCAAGCCTTTGCGGATGACCACTGGTGCTGGTGAGATGGAACGTTGCCCACCTTGTTCTGGAATCAGTTTTCCATCTTTATCCACCATAGAGACCATAACGCCTTGCTCGTAGCGAGTTTCAATGGTCTTGTCTGGCTGGATAGAGGCTACATAGTCATCTGCTTCAATAACCAAATCAACAGCATTTTCGATGCGCTCTCCAATTCCTTCTACCTTGCCGCGGTTTCCTTTACCGGATGGGTTGGCTGAGGAAGCATAGACCATCTTACCTTCTTCCCAAAGCTTAGCTGCCAGCTGCTCGCCCGCCTTACCAAACTTAATAACAAAACAGCTAGTGCCACGAACATCTGTCATCAACTCTTCCCGACCGTCGCCATAGGCTTTGAGCTTTTCAAAAGCTTCCGGCTTCCATGGAAGGATACAGCCCAAGAGGATGTCTTCATCCCAATGCTTTTGGTAAAAAGCTTCAATTTCCGGATTGAGTTGTGCTAAAGCGCGAAGCTCATCCATACTGCCACAGAGGACAACACCTGGCTTATTACGGTTACGTGCCTTAGCTTCGAACTTACGCTCCAAGCCAGCTTTATCGCTGGTCATGATGATGTAACCCACCTTGGTCGGGCAAACGATGCAGCCGCCATCGCCTTTCAAGATGTCATAGCCTTCTTGTGAAAGAGTTCCGTTCCATTGAATGTGTTTTGTCATAAGTTTCTTCCTTTTCTATTAAATTAAGATTTATTTTACCATATATTTTTATCGGAGACAAGATTTTTTCAGAATTTTCTCAATATATCGAAAATAATTTTACTGCCAATAAGATGGACGATTTTTTTCATATTCTGCGATCAAATCCTCATACTGCAAGGTAATACCGATGTCATCCAGACCGTTGAGGAGCTTGTGCTTCCATTCTCCATCAATGTCAAAGGAGAATTCTCCCACCGGTGAAAAAATCTTCTGCTGCTCCAAATCCACCGTCACTTCATCCGTCGGCTTCAGATTAGCTAAGGCTTGCCGCACTTCCAGTGGCTGGACGATAGGCAGCATACCGTTATTCAGCTCGTTATTGTAGTGAATATCCCCGAAAGATCCGGCAATGACTACCTTGAAGCCATAGTCAGCCAAGGCCCAGGCGGCGTGCTCCCGAGAGGAACCCGCTCCGAAATTATCCCCTGAAATTAGAATAGTCGCCTTGCGGTACTCTGGTCTATTAAAAACGAAATCAGGATCTTCGGTGTACTGATTGTCCAGATAGCGCCATGCGTACATGAGATACTTGCCAAAGCCTTTTTTATCAATCAACTTGAGAAACTGCTTGGGCAAAATTTGGTCCGTATCAATATTATCGTTCATGAGGGGGACTGTTGTCCCTGTGTAGATTGTAAATTTTTCCATAAAACTTCCTTACTGGACCTCCGGTAGTTGGCGTACGTCTACGAAGTGCCCGGCAATAGCTGCCGCTGCTGCCATGGCAGGACTGCAAAGATGGGTTTTAGCACCAAATCCCTGACGATCCTCAAAATTCCGATTACTGGTCGAGGCACAGTGAACTCCGTCTGGCACCTTGTCTGGATTCATCCCCAGACACATGGAACAACCCGGATCGCGCCACTCAAAGCCTGCATCCATGAAAATTTTATCCAGTCCCATCTTTTCAGCAGCCCGCTTGACCGGACGAGAGCCTGGTACGACGATAGCTGTTAGATTGGGAGCAATGTGCTTACCAGCGACGAACTTAGCTGCCAGCTGCAAATCGCTGAGTCTGGCATTGGTACAGGATCCGATAAAGATATAACCTAGGTCAATATCTTCTGCTTTCTTACCCGGAGAGAGGTCCATGTAATTATAGGCCCGCTCGTCGTTCATATCGCGAATTTCTGGGAAAGCCGCGCCAAACTCTACTCCCATAGAAGGATTGGTTCCCCAAGTTACCATAGGTGCCAACTGGGAAACATCCATCTCAATGACCTTATCATAGACAGCATCAGAATCACTGACCAGAGTCTTCCAATCAGCCACTGCCGCCTCAAAGTCCTTGGGAGCGCCCGGCCGTCCTTGAACGTAATCATAGGTCTTCTGGTCGGGATTCATAATGCCCATCTTGGAGCCAAACTCAATGGACATATTGCAGATAGTCATGCGCTCTTCCATGGTCAAATGATCAATGGCATCACCAGTATATTCGACCACATAGCCAACACCCGCAGCTACACCGTATTTGGCAATCAGAGCGAGGATAAAATCCTTGGAATAGACACCTTTAGGTGGCACTCCGGTAAATTTGACCAACATTTTCTTAGGCTTGACCTGCCAAATGGTCTGCGTGGCAAAAACGTGCTCTACCTCTGAAGTACCGATTCCAAAAGCAATGGCACCAAAAGCACCGTGAGTGGCCGTGTGACTGTCACCGCAGACGATGAATTTGCCCGGCTGAGTCTTGCCCGTTTCCGGTCCAACCATATGGACAATCCCCTGCAGTTCCGATCCGTGAGCCGCATGCTCGATGCCAAAATCCTTGACATTCTCAGAAAGCTTATCTATCTGAGCCTTGGAAATCACATCCCGAATATCATAAATATTGACCGTAGGAACATTATGGTCAAAAGTTCCAAAGGTCAAGTCCGGTCGTCTAACCTTGCGACCTGCATCTCGAAGTCCTTGAAAAGCCTGAGGGCTGGTTACTTCATGAATATAATGCTGATCCACATACATAAGCTGGGGTTGACCTTCTTGGCCTGTTATTACGTGTCTTTCCCAAATCTTATCAAAAATTGATTTTCCAGCCATACTAGCTTCTCCATATGTAATACAAAATTCCAATTTCCACTATTATTCCGCCAATCCAAGCCAGCCAGAAATACCATTTTCTGGTCTTGTGATGAAAGAGGCGACCACCTAAGAAAGCGCCCAAACCTCCGGCTGCCAATGCTGACAATAGCAAGGTATTCTCTGGAATGCGGTATTGATTTTTCTTAGCCTTTCGCTTATCCCAGCCATAAAGCAGGAAAACGATAAGGTTCCATAGCAGGCAAATACCCGTTAATATACATTTCATAAGTTATTGATAATGGCCTCCGTCATTTGAGCTGTCCCTGCCTGACCACCCAGATCTCGGGTTAGAATCCCTTGAGCCAAAGTCTTCTCAACCGCTGCTTCAATCGCTTCTGCCGCTTCTAGCTCTGAAAAACTATCTCGCAGCATCATGGCTACAGAAAGGATCATACTGATAGGATTGGCAATGCCTTGCCCTGCAATATCTGGAGCAGAACCATGGATAGGTTCGTAAAGACTAGGCCCAGCTGCCGAATGGCTGGCCGATGGCATAACTCCCAGCGTCCCTGACAAGACACTGGACTCGTCTGAGAGAATATCGCCGAAGAGATTTTCCGTTACAACAACATCAAACTTAGCAGGATTGGTGATCATGAGCATAGCAGCGCTATCTACCAGTTGGTGCTCTAAGGTCACATCTGGATAATCCTTGGCCACCTCATCCGCTACTCTACGCCAGAGTTTGGATGTCGCTAGCACATTTTGCTTATCAATACTGGTCACGCGCTTTCTGCGACCATGCGCAATGTCAAAGGCTTTACGGACAATTCGCTCCACCTCTTCATAGCTGTAGTCGTTAATATCCCGAGCAGATCTGTCCTCCAAAATATGCTCACCAAAGTAAATCCCGCCAGTCAGCTCACGCACGACCACGAAATCCACACCAGCAATTCGCTCCGCCTTCAAAGGCGACAAATGCTTCAAAGCATCGAAAATCTTAACTGGGCGGATATTGGCATAGAGTTCAAGTTCCTTGCGCAGAGCGAGCAATCCTTGCTCAGGACGAACTGGAGCATTATCATACTGGGGACTGCCGATAGCTGCTAGGAGAATAGCATCCGCCTCCTTGGCCGCTTCTAGAGTTGACTGAGGCAGAGGATGACCTTCCGCATCGATACCAGCACCCCCAAAAGCCTTCTCCGTGATATGATACCTAAAACCGAACTTGTCCGCAACAGCAGCAAGTACATGGAGACCGGCTTCCATGATTTCTGGGCCGATACCGTCACCCGCCAGAGCTACAATTTCTTTTATCATAGTCGCTTCCTTCTAATTATTTGCAGGCAGATCGCGGTAAGATACCTGATGGCCGATTTCACCTGCATTTTCCTTTTGCACAAAGGTATTGGCATGGATATAGGCAATGGCGCTGGCCTTAAGAACATCAAAGTCAATACCAGAGGAGTTGAAAATCGTATCTGTATCTGTATTTTCAACAGCTACCAAAACACGAGCCTGAGAGTCAATACCGTCCGTCACGGCCTCAATATTATATGCTAAAAGTTGAACTGACTGGTTAAAGAATTGGTCGATGGCGTTAAAGATGGCTTCGACACTTCCCTTGCCTTCTGCCACACAGTTGACTGTCTCGCCGTCGCCATTAACCAGCTGCACATCTGCTGTGATGGTATGATCGTCATTGGTCGTCAGCTGCAGATCATTAAAGTGGAAGCCTTCAGGATTTTCGACGGTTGTTCCGGCAATCAGAGCCCGAATATCAGCGTCTGTGACTTCATTTTTCTTATCAGCCAAGACCTTAAACTTAGCAAAGAGATCATTGATTTCAGATTCCGCAAAGTCCAGAGCCAGTTCTTTGAGTTTTTCGACAAAGGCATGGCGGCCAGACAGTTTGCCAAGCGGCAGTGAATTGCTCTTGACTCCAACCAGCTCAGGTGTGATGATTTCATAGGTCAGTGGATTCTTAAGAACGCCATCCTGATGGATACCGGACTCATGAGAGAAGGCATTGCCACCAACAACCGCCTTGTTCTTAGGCACTGGAATACCTGAGAAGCGGGACACCAACTCAGAAGTGTTGATGGTTTCATTAAGGACAATGTCTGTCTCAACTTGGTAATAATCCTTGCGAATTTCCAAGGCAACCGCTACTTCTTCCAACGCAGCATTACCAGCACGCTCACCAATACCATTAATAGTGCCCTCCACCCGTCTAGCTCCGTATTTGACTGCAGACAGGCTGTTGGCTACTGCCATTCCCAAATCATCGTGACAGTGAGGACTGTAGATAATCTCACGATCCGTTTGGACATTGTCAATCAGATACTTGAAGATATTGCCAAATTCTTCTGGCGTGGTAAAGCCGACTGTGTCTGGAATGTTGATGTAGCTAGCACCTGCATCAACTGCTGTCTGGACAACTTGAAGCAGAAAATCCAGCTCGGTCCGTGTTGCGTCCTCAGGTGAAAACTCGACAATCTCAAACTTGGAGCGAGCATAGGAAACGTGCTCCTTAATGGCTTCTAAAATCTCTTCCTTGGACTTTTTCAGCTTGAACTCTCTGTGGATGGGACTGGTCGCAATGAAAACGTGAATCTGCGGATGTTTGGCATCCTTGAGTGCCTCGTAGCAAGCATCGATGTCAGACTTAACCGAACGCGCCAAGCCAGTGACAGAAGCTTTAGTGATGACTTTAGCAATCTCTTGCACTGCCGCAAATGAATCTGGACTAGCAGCTGGGAAACCAGCTTCAATAGCGGAAATTCCCCATTTTTCTAGTTGTTTAGCAATGGCAACCTTTTCCTTAATAGAAAAATTCACTCCCGGTGTCTGCTCACCATCCCGAAGGCTGGTATCAAGAAACTCAACTTTTTGCATAGACTTTCCTCTTTCTTTATCGTTTAAAATAGCTATAAAAATCAATGAGAGATACAACTATGAAATGAACTTTTAGTTCGCTATTCTCAGTATATCCTAGCAAAGATTTTCGTGAAGAATAAAATAAAAACATCTCGCTGGAAACCAAGCGAGATGTTGATTTACTCCCGCTTGGTAAGCCAAACAGGACTAATGCTTTCGCACTAGCCCGAGTAACGCAACAACAAAGCAAAGTTTGAAAATTGAGTTGACTTCATGTTTGACTGACTCCTTTTGAAATGTTATTGATTAGTATTTTAGCACAGTATCATTCAGCTGTCAACAGATAATTCGTTATTTTCTGAAAATTTTTAATATACTGGATTATTTTGTGGCTTTATTACTATAAATGCGAGAAAGAAAAAGAAGCAGGTCAACTCCTTCTTCTAGTATTATATTATTTCTCTCATTTCTCTTCTTTTAATAATTTACTAATCATGCTTCGTCTTTATCTTCGTACATACTGAACCAAGCGGAACATCATGAAGGTAAATAGAATTCCTGCAACGATCCAAATGGTTCGTAAGGCGTAAAATTGGAGCAGGTAGGTAGAAATAATGGCTCCGATGACAAAGCTTCCTAACAAAGCAACAAAGAAAACGCCCTCTTTCAAGTATGGTTTTTCCTGTGTTCGAACAAAATTTCCAAAAGCCACCATCGTTTTCTTGATATTTCCTGTCATAAAGGAATTATTGTAGACTATGCCATCTACTTCGCCAAAAGCTGTCGCAACGACCCCCATACAGAAAGCAATCGGAGGAACGATCAGCATATTTGGCACAGTACTTGGCATAAAACCTACCAGAGTACAGATGAGCACCATTGGTGAAATGCTACTTACTCGCCATATTGACTGCTCAAAAAAAGGTCGAAAAATTGTTATCAGAAAAATTCCCAACATAAAGGCTAACATGGTAGCTAGTTTGACTTCAATCTCTCCAGTCTTATGATGAATCAGCTCAACGGACAAAAAGACGACGTTTCCTGTCTGGCCAGCAACCAATGTACCCCCGCGTTCCATAAAAGTGTAAGCATCCACAAAACCTGCGCAAAAGGTCAGCAAACAGGCAAAAAACTTTGATCGAGAATGGAATTCCCTTTTGACGAACTTTCTCATAATTTACCCAAAAAGTCCAGTGTAACACCAGACTTCCTTTCTATCCTTCTCTAGCTTCCTCCAAAATCTTTTCAATTTTGGTGGTAATCAAATCAATCGCCACTTTATTAGAAGCGCCCTCTGGAATAATGACATCCGCATAGCGCTTGGTTGGCTCGATAAACTGATGGTACATAGGCTTGACGACACCCAGATACTGCTCAATGACACTATCCAAACTGCGTCCGCGCTCTTCCATGTCCCGCTTAATCCGACGAATGATCCGCACATCATCATCAGTATCGACGAAAATCTTGATGTCCATCAAATCGCGGAGGCGTTGATCTTCCAAGACCAAAATTCCCTCTACAATGAAGACATCCTGCGGTTCCTGACGATAGGTTTTATTGCTGCGCGTGTGCTCCGTATAGTCATAGGTCGGGATGTCCACTGGACGGCCAGCCAAAAGCTCCTTGATCTGCTCAATCATGAGGTCTGTATCAAAAGCAAAAGGATGATCATAGTTGGTCTTAACCCGCTCCTCAAAGGTCAAATGAGACTGATCCTTGTAGTAAGAATCATGTTCAATCATGGAAATCTTTTCATTAGGAAAATGATCTAAAATCGCCCGAGATACACTGGTTTTTCCCCCACCAGATCCACCTGTAACACCGATAATAATAGGTCTGTTTTGCATTGTTTTCTCCATTACTTGTTATCTTATCTATTTTACCTTAATTCATGATATAATGAAAGGGTGAATCAAGAAAAATTCAGGAAAATCATTTTAAAGGAGAAAGTATGTTACAACTCGGAATCATCGGTACGGGAACCATTTCCCATGAGTTTATCAAGGCAGCCCAACTGAGTGGTGAGTATCAGTTAACCGCTGTTTACTCGCGCACCTTGAGTTCTGCGGAGCGTTTTGCACAAGATTATAAAAACGTCGCACTCTATACAGATATGATTGAATTCTTATCTGCCGGCCTAGATGTGGTTTACATCGCTAGTCCCAATAGCCTCCACTTCAACCATGCCAAGGTAGCCATTTTGGCTCGAAAACATGTCATCGTTGAAAAGCCGGCTGTATCAAGGCCTGAAGAATGGCAAGAATTGGTCAAGCTGGCAGCTGAGCATCAGGTTTATATCTTTGAGGCAGCCAGAAACTACTACGAAGCAGCTTTTGCAGTCATTCGTGACTTTCTAAAGGACAAGAAAATCTGGGGAGCTAATTTCACCTATGCTAAATACTCCTCCAAGATGGGAGCCCTACTGAGTGGACAAGAACCCAATGTTTTTTCTGCTAAATTCTCAGGCGGTGCTCTAATGGATCTGGGTGTTTATACGCTTTATGCAGCTGTCCGTCTGTTTGGTGCTCCACAAAGCGTTTGCTATACAGCTCAACAACTGCCAAATAGCGTTGACCTCAACGGTTCAGGCAGTCTGATTTATCCTGATTTTCAGGTTCGTATCCAAGCTGGAAAAAACATTCATAGCCAGCTGCCAGCTGAAATCTACACGGACCAAGGCACTCTGACCTTAGATGGTATCGAGTTTATCCGCTCTGCCATTTTCCAAAAGCTGACTGGAGAGACGGAAAGTCTAGCTATCCACCAAGCAGAGCACCAAATGCTGGAAGAGGCTCAGGCTTTTGCTCGTGTGCTTAAAGGCGGCCAAGAAGAGCTTTATAGCGACTACCTGCAGGCTGCTACTGCTGTGCATGAGTGTCTGTTTGCCATGAGAAAAGATGTTGGCATTAGATTTGAGGTTGATCATGATTAAAGAAACATTTCCAACAGTCTGGCAGGAACAGCTAAATCAGCTCGGTTTTGCTGAACTGACTGCCATCCAAGAAAAAATATTCCAGCCTATTTCTCAGGGAGAGTCGGTGCTAGGCATCAGTCCGACCGGTACGGGCAAGACATTGGCCTATCTCTTTCCTAGCTTATTGAAATTGAAGCCTAAAAAAGCGCAGCAGCTTTTAATTTTAGCTCCAAATACAGAGCTGGCGGGACAGATTTTTGATGTTTGTAAGTCTTGGGCGGAGCCTTTGGGCTTGAGCAGTCAACTCCTACTCTCTGGTAATAGCCAGAAAAGGCAGATTGAGCGGCTCAAAAAAGGGCCGGAGATCCTAATTGGTACACCTGGTCGGATTTTTGAGCTCATTAAGCTCAAGAAAATCAAGATGATGAGTGTTGACACTATTATCCTAGATGAATTTGATCAACTTCTCAGTGATTCCCAGTATGCGTTTGTTGATAAGATTCTGCATTATGCACCGCGTGACCACCAGCTGATTTACATGAGTGCTACAGCTAAATTTGACCAAGAGAAGATCGCTGAAAATACTCTGCGCATCAGCATTGACGACCAGACTTTGGACAATATCCAGCACTTCTATATGCAGGTGGAAAAGCGTGACAAGGTTGAACTCTTGCGCAAGCTATCCAATGTAGAAGAATTTCGTGGACTAGTTTTTTTCAACAGCTTGTCAGATTTGGGCAGCGCCGAAGAAAAGCTTCAGTATCGAGGAGCTAGTGCGGTCTCTCTAGCCAGCGATGTCAATGTAAAATTCCGCAAGGTCATTCTTGAGAAATTTAAAGATTACGATATCACACTCTTACTGGCGACTGACATAGTTGCACGTGGCATTGATATTGATTCTCTAGAGTGCGTAGTCAACTACGAAGTGCCGCGCGATCTGGAAACCTACACCCACCGTTCTGGCCGAACGGGTCGCATGGGCAAGGAAGGCTATGTCATCACCTTCATCAGCCACCCAGAAGAATTAAAAGCTCTCAAAAAATATGCCTCTGTCCGCGAAATCATCTTGAAAAAACAAGAACTGTATGTGTGTCCTTAAGCGAGAATTACGGTAATCAATATTCTTATTTGATGATGGCAAAGCAAAAAGCATTGGAAATATTAAATTTCCAATGCTTTTTTTAATTTCTGCTGTAATAAATCTGATGTGGTTGAAGCTGATTTTCTAATAGTTCATCAACTGTCACCAGAGTATAGCCGTTGTTCTTCAGATAGTCAAGGACGCTTGGCAGGGCATCGATGGACGTCTGATGAATATCATGCATGAGGATAATAGATCCCGGCTGGGTCTTCACGATCTCCTGCATAATAGCCTTTGTATTACGTGTTTTCCAATCGAGACTGTCCACGCTCCACATAATAAAGGACTGATCTACAGCATTTTGAACCGTAGAGTTGATGGCTCCGTAAGGCGGTCTTGTGATCATAGGTCGGATACCAGTCGCCTTATAAATGGCTTCCTGAGTGTCTAAGATTTCCTTTTTGGATTGATTCAGAGGTAACTTGGTCAAATCCGGATGGCTCCATGTATGGATTCCGAGCTGATGGCCTTCATCAAGGACACGTTTAGCCAGTTCTGGATTGGCAGCAACATTTTGTCCCACCATAAAGAAGGTTGCCTTAGCATTGTAGCGTTTCAGAATTTCCAAGGCCTGAGGAGTCGTTTTACTGTCGGGACCGTCATCAAAGGTCAGGGCAACCATTTTCTCATGCCGCTTGGTTTCATACTGCTGGTAAGCTTCCAAATCAGCTCCCTGCAAATATTCTGGACGGATTAGGTCATAAAAACTAGACAGAGGCACTGTCAAGCTCGTCACACCGTTGATTTCTTTGGGCAGATGAATGGAAAATAAACTATCCTCGTAATGAAAATTCCACTGGCTCAGCTCTATTTCACGTAGAACATTCAAAGCTGCTGTTTGCTGACTTTCCTCCACCTGTCTAAAGGTCAGCTGACTGGTCAACTCCTTCAGGAAAATTTCCTTGGCAGCTTCTGGATTTTGAAACAGCTTGTCCAAAGTGACCGCTGCGCCTTCCTGATTGATATAAGTCGAGGCTACTTCTCTTGCCTCTTCAGACTTGATGTCTCTTTTTGAGATGCTGTAATTTTTTCGCTGAATGACTACTTCCTTGGTATTGGCCAGACTAGTAGACTTCTCCTCCGTATAGTAAAAGGTCAAAGCCGTCAAGTTTTCCTTCTGCTTTTTGTTATCAGAAATGCTCTGACTGTCCTGCAAGATTTTATCTTTGACACTTTGAAGCGGTTGCCCCTTCATCAGAGGATAAAAAGCTGCCACATAATGGCTGCCAATCCTACCAGCCTGCTTTTCGGTATTGTCATCATGCTCTTGCTCTTCCTTGGCAATCACTTCTGTAACCTTTTTCTGGAACTCCCTTTCCTGAAACATTTCATGGATTCGCAGTCCACCAAAAATAAGAAGTCCTAAAAGAAGCAGATTCAGAAGACTGAGAACCAGTCTATATTTTCGTCTACGCTTCCTTCCATGTTGTCTTTTCATCTATTATCCCCTAAACTATTGTCCTAAAATAATTTTAATGTTAAAAAACTTGTATCTTACAAGTGCTAAAATACAAGTTTAATTATTTTTTAAAGACTTCTTTCTCGAATCACTTCGACCTTGTAACCATCAGGATCTTTGATGAAATAATAATTTGGTGGGTTTCCAGGCAGACCTTTGGGCTCGGTCACTTCGTAGCCCTTGGCAGCATGCTCAGCGTGCAAACCTTCCAAATCAGGTGTGCTAAGAGCAATATGAGCAAAGCCGTCACCGATTACATAAGGTCCGTGGTCGTAATTATAAGTCAATTCAAGCTCATAATCATCGCCATCCAAACCAAGATAAACAATTGTAAAAGCATGCTCTGGAAAGTCCTTACGGCGCAATTCCTTAAAACCAAATGCATCTTCATAAAAGGCAATCGAAGCCTCTAAATTTTCCACTCGTAAACAAGTATGCAACATTTTTGATGTCATAGTTTTACCTCTCTCATTTCTTTCTTTTATTATACCGCAAAAGCAGTCAAATTTGAAATAATATGAAAAGTTTTTCAGCTTTTGCTGATTCGTTTTCTAATATCTGACCTAAGAGGAACTTTGATTTCAAAGATGGTTCCACGCGGTTTGTTGTCTTTGACTGTGATGGTTCCTTTTAAGGCGTCGACGATTTGTTTCGCCAAGGAAAGTCCTAGTCCAAATCCACCTTTTTGACGAGTCCGTGCCTTATCCACCCGATAAAAACGATCGAAGACTTTTTTCTTGTCATCGCCCGCAATCCCTGGGCCATTGTCAGAAATCCGCAAGGTCAAGCTCCGATCATTGGCGGAGGCTACAAAGTAGATCTCTCCATCTTCCTCTGTGTATTTGATGGCATTATCAAAAAGGATGGTCATGACCTGCTTGAGCAAGACCTTGTCTGTCGTGATTGATTTTGAAACAAGATTTTTGAAATCAAAGACCTTGTCGCTCTCCTCTGCAATAATAGCATAGTTAGAAAAAGCTGTTGTGAAGAAGTCTGGCGTGACCTCACCGTATTCTGGCTTGATACCGTCATCGCGCCGAGCTAGGTTGAGTAAGTTGGTGGTCAACAGACGCATATTTCGCACTTCCTCTAAACTAGATGCGATGCTCTCACTAGACTCCATAATCGTGGCTTCAGGCTTGCGGAAGAGAGATTCCAGACGATTTTGCAGAACGGCCAGAGGCGTCCGCAATTCGTGGCTGGCATTTTCAACAAAAGACTTCTGCTTTTGCATGCTGTCCAAGAGAGGCTTGACACTCATCCGCGCCAGATAGATACTGGCAATCAAGGAAATACCCCAGAAACTAATCATGACAATAGCAATCAGCTTTTCATGCTTTTCGCTAGTCTGCTCCAGTTGGCTGATACTGGTCATGACAACCGCGTACTTGACATTTTCAATTTCATCATTTGGATCAATGTCAAACATGTAGGCTCTATAACTCTCAACCTGTCCATAGCTATTAGTTAGTTGTATTTGCTTGATCTGATTAAGAAAGCGTTTGTTAAATTTAATCGCATCAAAGTTTAAAAAACTATTTTTTGCCGATACATTCTGATAATCATCATTCAAAAGAATGGCTGAGGTATTGGCACTGACATTGACCCTGCCCGGTTCCTCAATCTTGATATCATGAGCTTGCACAGACTCTGAATCTTTGTGCTCTGAATCCTTGTTCTCTGGCTCTTGGTATTGCCGCCCCGTCGTCCGATAGGCTAGATTGGCTACCCAGGCGGGATTTTGACTGAGACTTTTGAGATTATCGTCAACGGTCGTGTAAAGGCTGGAGCGCATGACTTGGATAATAATGAGCGTCATGGCCGAGAAAATCAGGGTGAACACACCAAAATAGCGAATGAAATAAGAAAAATCATCCGCATATAAGGTTTTTTTGAGTTTATTCAGCATTCTTTAAAATGTAACCGACACTGCGAAGAGTTTGAAGATTATTCGCAAAAGCCGTTCCTTTCAATTTTTTCCGAATCTTAGATACATAGACTTCCACCACAGAAATCGTTGTATCGCTATCAAAGCCCCACAAACGATCGAAAATCTGAGTCTTGGGCAAAATGACATTTTGATTCTGAAGGAAGTATACCAACAAATCAAACTCTTTACCCAGTAGCTCAACTTCCTTTCCATCTACCAAGGTCGAATTGGTCGAAAGATTGACCGTCACATCGCCATAGGAAAGGGTATTTTCATTAAACTTACCAGAGCGTTTGAGCAAGGCCTGAATCCGCATTTTCAGCTCTTCCAGATAAAATGGCTTAGTCAGGTAATCGTCAGCACCGAGCTCAAAACCATGGCCTTTATCATCGATACTTTCCTTGGCAGTCATGATGAGGACAGGAGTGCTCACCCCTTTTTCACGCAATTCTTTGAGTACTTGGAAGCCGTCCTTTTCAGGAAGCATCAAGTCCAGTAGAATCAGGTCATACACGCCGCTTTCTGCTTCGTATAAACCTTCTTCGCCATCAAAGACCTGCATAACATCTGCAAAATCATCTAAAAAATCAAATACTGAATTTGACAGACCGAGGTCATCCTCCACTAATAGAATCTTAATCATCCTGTTCCTCCCTTTCTAGAAAAAGCTTATGCTGTGTAGTTTAAATAGAGTCATGGCAAACACTTCTCATTCTATCTCAACCTATCTTTTTCTATTATATCATGACTTGTCGAAAATGCTTTAAGAATTTGTTGTTTTCGAGTTATTTTCGCTATTCTTATCATCTTTTGTTGTGCCGTCAGCGTTTGAAGGCTTCTTTTTTGATTGATTTCCTTCTTGGGGTCCTCCTGCCTGACCATTTCCTTGTGGTGGCTGACCTCCACCTCCAGGACCGCCTTGGCCATCTTGACCGTTTTGTCCCCCCATCTGCGGTGGCATGCCATTTTCATTTCCCTGTCCCTGACCTTGAGGAGGTTGTCCGCCTTGACCTGGCATCCTGCCATCTTGCTTGTTTTGCTGAGGCATAGTGGCTTGCACTGAGCTCTGTTGCGGGCTTTTCTGGGTCAAAGCACCAATTCCATAGCCACCAATTGCTCCGACAGCTAAGGAGGCACTAGCTACTGCTGTCATCCACCATTTGGTACTCTTTTTAACTACAATCATTTTTTCCATATCCATTAAAGTTTTCCTCTTTCTACATTTTATATTTTCATGGATTTTAACACTATGAAGCAATATAAAGTTTGATTACACAAGTTCACATCTTTTCACGTGTTAGGGTTATTATAGGGAGTTTTGCTTAAACGGGACTGAATTTTTTCTTAAAGAAGACTGAAACTATGGGACTCTAAACAACAAAAAAGACCAGATGTTATAATCTGATCTTTTCATTAGGCTAAACTGATGCCTTGATTGCTGTCTCAACTGCTGCTTTTTCACGATCAATCAAGTCAACACGCGCTGCGATTTCTTTGATTCCCATGCTGATGTTACGGCTGATAGCCATATCGTCCAGCTGCGGCTCAAAGAAGGCCTTATATTCTGCTAGTCTTTCTGCTGTCTTGAAGGCATTAGCTGGATAAATGACGAATTTGTCGAAGCTCATGTCGCCACCCAGAGCAGCCTTAATCCAATCCCAATTCTCACGCGCCCAAGTCCAAGAAGTAGCTTGAGTAAATTGGTGATTTAAGAGAGGGAAATACCAGCTCATGGCCAAATCTTGTGGTTTCACGATATCCTTGTTTTTCAAAGATTCCAAGATACGAGCAAGTGTCTCTGCGTCCTCAGTGTAAGCCAAAGCAGATGCCAATTGGCGTTTGAAGCTACCGTCAACTGTTGAAACATAATCATTCAAGTATTGGTCGGCCAATTCTTTGCTCTCATAATGCTTGATTTGGTTGATGAGAATATGCAAGCGAATAGCTGCAGGCAATTTCTCCAAGTTCTCTTGATGAGCAGCAAAAATGCGACTTGCTTCTTGACTTGTTGTTTGATCGTCAGCTGCAATCAGACTTCCTACAACAATCTGACGAACCAACTCATCTTCATCACTTTCGCCTTCTTTTGCTTCAAAGCCCAGACGATCAAAGTTGAATTTGCTAAGTTTAACTACCAATTCATGATAGGCTTTCTCGCACTCGCTTCCTTCGTCCACAAACAGCTTAAGACCATTCAAAACGGCTTTAACTCCTGAAACAACCAAATAAGAGGTTTCTTCTGTTAGTTTTTCAATAACTGGAACCAAATCAGCAAATGAAATGCTGCCTGCTTCAGCCAAGAGACGGCGCTCTTGCACTACTTGAAGCTTGCTGGTGCTATCCAAGTCTGTAATGGTATCTAAAATCTGCTCAAGCAAGACACCTTGATAGTCCGTGATATAGTGGGCTGTATTTTCAGTATTAAAGCGCAGGGCACCTTGGTTTTGAGCAGCCAAGGCAGAGTAATTTGGAATTTCCAGGGTTTCTGTCTCCAGCGTATCTGGCAAACCTTTCCAATTACTATTTAAAGGCAAGACCCAAGTGCGTTTCTTATCTTCGTGCTCTCCGATAAAGAATTGTTTTTGAGAGAGTTTGAGGGTATCGTTTTCTACTGTAGCTATCAAAACAGGGTAGCCTGGCTGTTCCAACCAAGAGTCCATAAAGGCTGCTACATCGCGACCAGAAGCAGCTCCCAAGGCGTTCCAAAGGTCACGACCGATAGTATTTCCATACTGGTGTTTAGCAAAGTAAGCGTTCAATCCTTTAGCAAAGGCCTCATCACCCAACCAACGACGAAGCATGTGCATAAGGCGGCTTCCTTTAGCGTAAACGATAGCCGGATCAAACAAAGTATTGATTTCGTCAGGGTGCTTCACTTCCACATGGACAGATTGAACTCCGTCTGTCGCATCTCGTTTAAGCGCCAAAGGAACACCTGTTGTTTGGAAATTCTCAAAGATATTCCAGCTTGGTTCAATCACATTAACACAGACGTATTCCATCATGTTGGCAAAACTTTCATTGAGCCAGAGGTCATCCCACCACTTCATAGTGACCAAATTACCAAACCATTGGTGAGCCAACTCATGAGCAACGACAAGTGCTACATCTTGACGGCTGGATACCGTAGAATTTTCATCTACTAAGAGGTAAATCTCACGGTAGGTCACCAGTCCCCAGTTTTCCATAGCCCCAGATGAAAAGTCCGGCAGGGCTACGTGCAGTGACTGAGGAATCGGATATTTGACACCGTAATATTCTTCGTAAAATTCAATCGAGCGAACCGCAATGTCCAAAGCAAACTCTAAGTTGCTGGCTGGATGAGCCTTGGTTGCATAAACACCGACCAAAGTGCCGTTTTTAGTTTTAGCAGTAATGCCTTGCATATCCCCAGCAGCAAAGGCCAAGAGATAGGAAGACATGCGAGGCGTTCTTTCAAACTTCCAAATGCCAGTCGCTTTCCGGTTTTCAACGTCGATTTCAGGCATATTAGACAAAGCTAGTTCGCCTTCTGCTTGGTCAAATTTCAAAGCCAAATCAAAAGTCGCTTTAGCTTCTGGCTCATCTACACTTGGAAAGGCTTCGCGCGCAAAATGGCTTTCAAACTGCGTAGAAATGATCTCTTTTTTCACTCCATCTACTGTATAGTAAGATGGGTAAATTCCTGTCATATTATCTGTAATCTTACCTGTATAGGTCAAGGTTATTTCCACAGGACCTGCTGATGCCAATTCAACGTAAAGAGCTTCATTATCATTATCAAGAGTGAAGGGGCGAGCTTGTCCAGCCACTTCTACGGCCTCGATCGTCAAATCCTTTTGGTGTAAAGAAATTTTCTCAGCTTTAGCTTCACCGGTAATGGTGACTTTCCCTGAGAAAGTCTTATCCGCACGATTTAAATCCAAAAAGAGATCATAGTGCTCTGGAACAAAAGTATCAATAAAATGTGCAACTGCTTGCATGTTTTTCTCCTCATCTAATTGAAGGGGCTGGTAATAAACCAACCTCCATTCATGATTCATCTCTTACTATTTTACCATATTTAGTGACTTTATACTCATCCTAACTGACTCAAAATCGATTTTTACTTTCAAACATAAAGTAATCATTTTAAAGCCATCCTGTCACTAGCTTTTCTCTTCCTCAAAACAAAAAAGACAAGCTTAGCCTGTCTGATGGATTCGTCCGAAGGAAAAGTGAAGCCATGATTACCTTGTTTCTTTCTTCAGTTCGTTCAATTTTTTATTGTACAAGCGATTTTCTTCTTGACAGGCTTCATTCAGTCGATCTTCGTAACGCCTTATTTTCCGCTCGAAATCTTCTCGATTTTCCTCAATTTGGTGTAATATATAAGATGAATCAGCAGGCGAACTGTGACGACAGAATGATATAACCCAATTGCTCATTTCTTCCGAAAAATTTCTAGCCTCCCGTTTCATATCGTGATAATCCCATTCCAATTCACTGGCTTTTCTACGAAATGCTAGATGTTCATCATCTAATTGTGCTATCCGCTTTTTTGTATCCATAATTCCTCCTACAGAATTGGACTCATCAAATTAGGCGTTGAGACTTCATTTAAGACATTTTTGATAGATTCGGCTGCTAATCCTGAAAAAGCACCTTCCAAATCGGCAGGAACTTGAACTGATGAGAATGATTTCATTGTCTCAGCCTATACTTATCATTTTCTTCTGATATGAGTTGGTCGAAGAAAGAGTTGCTGCTTCTATTTCAGCATTCCAAGCTAGCTCAAAACTCAACTCAGATAGTAAACCCTCTATCTCTCCACCAGAAAGGTTATGAGCCAGCGTATACGCTGCTGATCGTAGTTCTGTTATATGCTGAGAGACACCTTCCTTGGCATTTGCAAGTTTATCTTTGATCGCCTGCTCATATACTTCAGCTTGTAACTGAGCCGTTTGCGCACTTGTACGAACAAGTTCCTCTCTCAAGCTAATCATTTGACTGCCTGTAGTCGTTTTCAAAGAAGCGTGCAGTTCATCAATGCGTCGTCTCTTTAGAGTGAGTAATTCTTGCTTAGAAGGTTCTGGAGCAAAGTCTCCATATTCCTTTAAATACTCACGAACATAGTATTCAGGAGTCACCTTGTCCATCTCTAAACCATAATTTGCGATTGCTACATTTACTTTATACGTTTTTGCTTTATATTCAGCAATCTTTCGAACCTGTTTTTCTGTCATGCCAGTAGCGAATCGATTTCTTTTATAATACCATTCAACATCTAAACTATTCCCCTTCATTTTAGGAGTTCGTGGTGAATGTCCGTCTTCTCCTTCAACCACCTCAAATTTCATTGTTTTTCCATAGGGAACATCTCCTCCTTGCATATCATAGTTAACAATATCCCCCCGACTATCTCTATAAATGGTTGCATACTTATCGAGATAATCCATTTCTTCTTTAGAAAAATTGTTAGTTTGTACAGCTCTCTTGGCGGCAAAGTCCATAAAATTTGTCACTTTAATCGGACTCTCTTGTTGAAGAGAATATTTTGCGGCTGTCTTGGCAGTTCCTGGTCCAGCTTGGCTATGACCAGACATGTTAGAAATAAATCCATCTTCAGATTTGATTCTTCTGGATGTTTCTAGATAGAATTCATCAATATCCTTTGTCTGAGCCGTTAATCCAAATATAGTTGAGACACCAGCATTATAGAAAGACTCTCCAACATGAGTATTAATTCCTCCCGGTGTCTGAGTTCCAGCCACAATAATCGTCGTTTGAGTATAGTCATACTGTTCTTTTCCTACAACAGGGGCGACAGCTATAGCTTGAGTAGTTGAATTGATTTTATATATCAAATAATACTCTTTGCCATCATCTGTAGTAAACGTACTTTTCTCTGCGACATCTCTTATAGTAGTAAGAGACTTTTTTTGTAATTCTTGAATACTCTTATCATTTAGCGCCATTTCAAATAATTCCCTTTTCGAATTTCTACATTGTAAACAACTTCTGCATTAGGACTTCCACTTTTACTCTTCTTTACATCTTTCAATTGGCCATTCTGGATAAGCACCTCAATATTCTTATCCAATTTGGGAAGGGAAGACAATTTAGCGAATTCAGGCAAATGTTTATGATTAGACACTTCTACTGTTGTATTTTCATCAATCCTCAGGTCAATGGCTTCTTCACCAGTCGCTCCATCAAATCCTAGAAGCAAATCCCACGAATCACCATAGGCAGCATAGGTAGTCTCCCCTATTTTTTTCCCTAAATAAGTTTTATTTCCATTTGAATCAGTTATAGCTGCTATTATACTGGCACCAAACATTGTCTGTCCATCCCCACCTTGAACAAAAATTGGTGAAAACTCTATTTTACTGACTCCTGAATAGTGCTCCTTGATATAAGTTGCCAACTGTTCTTCCAACAATCGAAATCCGCGTTTGTAAAGTTTTACTCCTTTATCATCTAAAACGTCACTAACATTATAGGGCGAGTTCTGGTGCTCAATCCATTTTGTCATACAGTATCCCCCTCCTGAAACTAAGATAATTAATACAGCTATAATTGCAAGTTGTTTTTTATTCATTAACTGTCACCTTTATATCTAAATGAAAACGAATCCATTATTATGTTTATAGTATATCACAATATAATATTTCTTGCCGATTTTTTCTGTCATATTATCCATAAACAGAAACCTCCCCATTTAATCAAAGATTATTTCCATTCTGAGTAGCTCCCTCTTTTAATTTATAAGTTGTAGTCTATTTCAGCATTCGGACTTCCTACATCTGATTCCTTAACATCTTTTAGCCTTACTAAATGTTATTAATATAAACAATGTTATTCTGTCAACGCCATTCCAAATAGTCTCCTTTCTTAATTTCTGTATTATAGGCAACTTCTGCTTCTAGGCTGCCTTTTTCACTTTTAACCACATCTTTTAGTTGTCCATCTTTAACAAGTGCTTCAATATTTTCATCCATTGCGGGGTTGATTGTTAATTTAGCTTTTGGAGGCAAACTTTTGTAATTCGTTATATCAAGAAATTTACCATCTACATCAATTTCAATCACTTCCTCATCAAAACCATTAAAATCTAACCGTAGATCTCCTAAAAGACCGTAGCTTGCATATCCATGCTTACCAACTTTTCGCCCTAAATAAGCCTTATTCCCATGATTGTCATAAATTACGGGAACGATATTAGCATCGAACATAGTCTGCCCATCCCCACCTTGCACAAAAATTGGTGAAAACTCTATTTTACTGACTCCTGAATAGCGCTCTTTGATATATGTTGACAACTGTTCTTCCAACAAACGAAATCCGCGTTTGTAAAGTTTTACTCCTTTATCGTCTAAAACGTCACTAACATTATACGGTGATTTTTGATGTTCAATCCATTTTGTCATACAGTATCCCCCTCCTAAAACTAGAACGAACAAAATTGCCAGAACGACAATAATATTTTTTCTCATAATTATACCTCCATTATAGTATGCTATAAAACAAGGCTTTCAGCTATCACTTTCCTACATTGTAGCATAATTTTTAGCATTATCCTCCATTTCTTTTTCAATCATTTCAACCAAAAGGGGAGTACTTAGGTCATATCGATAAATTATCTTTTTGTTTTAGACTTTTTAATCCATTGAAATCCCAATTTGTCTGTTATCTACATGAAGTCTAAATATCTATCTTTTAAATTCGTCTCATCTCACCTTTTCTCCTCCCAAAACAAAAGAGACAAGCTTAGCCTGTCTCTTTAACATATATTATAATTCAATAATTTTACCCGTTTCAAAGTAAACGACCCATTCGCAGATGTTTTTGGCATAATCGCCGATACGTTCCAAGAAAGAAATAACCTGGAAGTAATCACGACCTGTAACGATAGCTTCAGGATTTTTCTTGATTTCTTCCGTAGCCAGGTCACGAATGCTATCAAAATAATGGTTGATTTTTTCATCCATGGCTGCTACCTCATAGGCTTGATCTACAGAACCATTCAGGTAGAGATCAAGGGCAGCTTCAACGAAATTTTTCACATCGCGACCCATCTTTTTAATTTCTTCCTCAACAGCTGGAATACGCTGCTCGCCCTTCATACGAATGGCTGCTTTTGCAATGGATACCGCATGGTCTCCCATACGCTCTAAGTCTGAAACAGCCTTGAGAACAGTCAAGACAGTGCGAAGGTCTTGAGAAACAGGTTGTTGGAGGGCAATCATTTCAAATGATTTCTTTTCCAATTTCACTTCATATTCATTTACTTCTGCATCATCTTCGATGACTTCCTTTGCCAAGTCACGGTCATGTGTGACAAAAGCACGCACGGTGCGGTTGATTTGTGAGAGCACTTCTTGTCCCATTGCGTAGAACTGATTGTGCAATTTCTCCAAATCTTCTTCAAATTGAGATCGTAACATCATTCAACTCCTTATCCAAATTTTCCTGTAATATAATCTTCTGTTTCCTTATTTTGTGGGTTGAGGAACATCTCCTTAGTATCATTAAACTCCATCAAATCACCATCCAAGAAGAAGCCCGTTTTATCCGAAAGCCGAGAAGCCTGCTGCATGGAGCGAGTTACCAAGAGCATGGTATAGGTGTCCTTAAGTCCATAGAGAGTTTCCTCAATCTTACCCGCAGAGATTGGATCTAGCGCTGACGTTGGCTCATCCAAGAGGATAATTTTCGGACTGGTAGCTAAAACGCGTGCTACACAAATCCGCTGTTGCTGACCACCCGAGAGGCCGATAGCCGAATCATGTAAACGGTCTTTCACTTCGTCCCAAATAGAAGCCCCAATCAAGGAACGCTCCACCGCTTCATCTAAAACTTGTTTATCCTTGACACCGTTGATGCGCAGTCCATAGACAACATTTTCATAAATGGTCATTGGGAAGGGATTAGGCTGCTGGAAGACCATGCCAATTTCCTTACGCAACTCCACCGTATCTGTCCGAGGACTGTAGATATTGTGGCCGTTATAGATGACTGTGCCTGTCGTAGTGACTTCTGGATTCAAATCTCCCATACGGTTGATAGCCTTGAGCAAGGTAGATTTCCCTGAACCTGATGGTCCAATCAAGGCAGTAATTTCATTAGGCATAAAGTCCAAGGAGACACTATTGAGTGCTTTCTTTTTATTATAATAAACCGACAAGTCCTTGACTTGCAAAATAGGTTCTGTCATAAATTCATTCCTTTAGTTTCTTCACCTCTAACCAAAATGACCAGAAACATAGTCATTGGTCGACTGCAGTTTGGCATTTTGGAAGATATTGGCAGTCTTGTCGTACTCAATCAAATCTCCTAGATAAAAGAAGCCGGTGTAGTCACTGGCCCGGGCAGCCTGCTGCATATTGTGAGTTACGATGATGATCGTATAGTCCTTTTTGAGCTCAAACATAGTCTCTTCCAGCTGCATGGTCGCAATCGGATCCAGCGCAGAAGCCGGCTCGTCCATAAGCAAGATATCTGGCTTGACCGAAATAGCTCGGGCAATACAGAGTCGCTGCTGCTGGCCGCCTGACAAAGTCAAGGCTGACTTATGAAGATCATCCTTGACTTGGTCCCAAAGTGCGGCTTGTTTGAGCGAAGTTTCAACAAGTTCATCCAAAATATTTTTATCTTTTACACCAGCACGTTCATGGGCAAAGGTAATGTTGCGATAAATAGACTTAGCAAATGGATTAGGCCGTTGAAAGACCATGCCGATGTGCTTACGCATCTCGTAAACGTTGATATCAGGACGATTGACGTCTATTCCTTGGTAAAGAATTTGCCCTGTTACCTTGGCAATATCAATCGTGTCATTCATACGGTTGAGACTGCGGAGATAGGTCGATTTCCCTGAGCCAGACGGACCAATCAGAGCTGTGATTTTATTCTTTTCAAACTGCATATCAATGCCCTTGATGGATTCTTTTTTACCGTAGTAAACATGCAAATCCTTGGTCGAAAGGGCTACCTTTTCTTCAGGAAAAGTAATGATATGTTTTTCATTCCAATTATATTCTGTCATTGCTTCTCCTTTATGCAGAGGTTAATTTCTTGTGCAAGTAGGAACCGAGTTTGCGGGCTCCAAAGTTGAAAATCAAGATAAAAATCAGAAGCACCGCTGCTGATCCTGCTGACACCACAGTGCCATCAGGAATGGTTCCCTCACTATTGACCTTCCAGATATGGACAGCAAGTGTCTCCGCCTGCCGGAAAATCGAAATCGGGCTGGTAATGCTGAAAATGTTCCAGTTAGACCAATCCAGAGCTGGCGCGGATTGACCCGCAGTGTAGATCAAGGCAGCTGCTTCACCGAAAATCCGACCAGAAGCAAGGACAATCCCTGTCACAATCCCTGGCAGAGCCTCTGGAATGACCACATGCAGCACTGTTTCCCAGCGGGAAATTCCCAGAGCCAGTCCTGCTTCACGCTGTGTATGGTGAACGTGGCGTAAGCTATCCTCGACGTTACGAGTCATCTGAGGCAGATTGAAGACAGTCAGCGCCAAGGCACCAGAGATGATAGAAAAGCCATATTCAAACTGGACAACAAAGATCAAATAGCCAAAGAGCCCGACTACTACCGAAGGCAGTGAAGACAGAATTTCAATACAGGTACGGACAAAGTTGGTTACTGGGCCTTTCTTAGCATACTCTGACAGATAAACCCCAGCCCCCATAGAAAGAGGAACAGAGATAATCAGAGTAATCACCAGCAGGAAGAAGGAATTGTATAGCTGTATCCCAATACCGCCGCCAGCTTGGTAAGAAGAGGATTTTCCTGTCAAGAAAGACCAGGAAACATGCGGCAGACCTCTAACTAAGATATAGAGTATGAGAGAGGCAAGGATGGCAACAATGATACTCGCTATTGTGTAGAGAACACCTGTCGCCAATTTATCTAATTTCTTAGCGTGCATAGTTTTTCTTACCTCTTTCTTTTGTAATCAGTTTAATGACACTGTTAAAGGCCAAGCTCATCATCAAGAGTACCAGAGCCAGAGACCAGAGAACGTTATTATCCACTGTTCCCATAACGGTATTTCCGATTCCCATGGTCAAAACGGAAGTCAGTGTAGCTGCCGGTGTTGTCAAAGAGGTTGGAATCACCGCAGAGTTACCGACAACCATTTGAATGGCCAAGGCTTCACCGAAGGCACGTGCCATTCCAAAGACCACAGCTGTAAAGATACCAGAGCGAGCAGCCTTGAGCGTTACCCGCCAAATGGTCTGCCAGCGCGTAGCCCCCATAGCCAGACTTGCTTCACGGTAGTGACGTGGCACAGCACGCAGACTGTCCGTCGTCATAAAGGTTACTGTCGGCAAAATCATGACAAAGAGCACAAAAATACCAGACAAAATCCCAAATCCGGTACCACCAAAAACAGTCCGAACAAAGGGAACCACAACCTGCAAGCCGATAAATCCGTACACAACAGACGGAATCCCGACCAAGAGCTCGATCGCAGGCTGAAGAATCTTAGCTCCTTTAGGCGATACTTCAGTCATAAAGACGGCTGCTCCAATAGCAAAGGGAGTTGCAATCAATGCTGACAGAATGGTAACGATAAAGGAACCCAAAATCATCGGCAGGGCACCGAATTCCTTACCTGACGGATTCCAAGTGGAGCCAAATAAAAATTCAAATACATTAACTCCGTTGACAAAGAAGGTCGACAGCCCTTTTTGTGCTACGAAGATTAAAATCATGGCTACAATCAGGACGATTAAAGCCAGGCAGGCAAAGGTGATATATTTACCAAATTTTTCCAGACGAGAGTTTTTCGAAGGGGATAGTAATTTTTTTGCTAATTCTTCATTTCTCATTTGCTATCTCCTTTTAAGCTCGTAACGTTTCCATCAGCATCCTTGCTAACCTGCATTTCCTTGATGGAAATATAGCCCATTCCTGAGACGATTCCATCTTGAACTTCATCTGACAGCATGTAGTCCAGAAACTCTGCTGCCAAGCCCTTAGGCTGACCAAGAGTGTACATATGCTCGTACGACCATAGTGGCCAAGCATTGGTCGCAACATTCTTAGCCGTTGGCTCGTAGCCATTAAGCTTCAAAGTCTTGACAGAATCATCCACGTAAGCAAAGGCCAGATAAGAAATGGCTCCCGGTGTTTGAGAAACAATGGACTTAACCATCCCATTTGAATCCTGCTCCTGACTTTGAACGGCTGATTTACCATTCATGATGACACTGTCAAACGTAGCTCGAGAACCAGAGCTTGCCGCACGGTTGATGATGGAAATCTCTAGATTTTTCCCACCCAGCTGCTTCCAGTTGGTCACTTCACCAGTAAAAATCTTCTGCAGCTGCTCCGCCGTTAAATTATCGACAGATACTTCTTTATTGACAATCACGGCAATTCCAGCAACTGCTACTTTGTGGTCAACAAGGGCTGAAGCATCAATCCCTTCTTTTTCCTCAGCAAATACATCTGAGTTGCCAATTTCGACCGCACCAGACTGAACCTGAGACAAGCCCGTACCTGATCCGCCACCTTGAACATTGACCGTTTTTCCAATATTGGCTGAACCAAACTCATCTGCTGCAGCTTCAACGAGCGGCTGAAGGGCTGTCGAACCAACGGCAGTCATGGACTCCCCTCGGTCAATCCAGCTGGAACAGGCTGATAGGCTGACTGCAAATAGCACTAGAACCGCTGACAAAATCAGCTTATATTTTTTCTTTACCATTTTTTTCCTCGAAATCTTGAGAATGATAGTGGAATGTCTATTTGAAAGAAACTGAAAATCCCACTATATCCACTATAACATAGAAAGAGGGCTTTGCCTAGTCTTTTGAACGAAAGCGAAGCCCCTTTGGGAAATAATTTTTCAAGGTATTCCCAGTAATTTTTGCAAAACCCAAACCGTTTCCTTGGGCAAGCACTTGATACCAGCCATTTGGATAGTTTTGAGAAAGTTGAACCGTCTCGCCTGCTACATATTTGCTAAAGGCCTCGTCATCAATCTCAAGGACTGAGACGACTTCACTCGGCCTCAAAGCCAGCCCTAAGGCAAAGCTCGGTTCAAAGCGATTTTTCTTAAATTCTCCTAGATGCAGGCCATTGCGAGCGATTTTCAGCTTGGACATGTCTGGCAGTCCAGCTGGCAGCAGATAAAGATTGTCCCCAAAAGTATCTAAATGTCCTTCTAGCTCAATGTTTAGATGCTTTTTCTGGAAATCTTGCCAGAGTTTTCTCTGCTCTGCTGTCAATTTATTTTTGGTCACCTTGATTTTTTTAGCAGACTGACTGCCTGTAAAACGAAATTTCGCTACAAATTGCCCTTCACCTTTGAAATGGTGGGGATACATACGAGCTGTTTCTGGGAAATCAATCCCTGCTACCATGCCATTGATTTTTGGTATTTCCAGCAATTCCAAGGGAAAATTCTCTAAAAGCCAAGCAACAACTTCTTCATTTTCTTCTGGCGCCCAAGTGCAAGTTGAATAAACCAACTGCCCGCCTGTCGCCAACATCTTGACAGCGTCCTCTAAAATTTCTCGTTGCAAACGCGCGCACCGGGCAGGATATTCCAGACTCCAATACTGGATAGCATCTGGCTGCTTGCGAAACATTCCTTCGCCAGAGCAAGGAGCATCCAGAACAATGAGATCAAAATAGCCCTGAAAGACCTTAGCCAATCGATCCGCAGATTCGTTGGTGACAAGGACATTTCGCGCTCCAAAACGCTCTATATTTTCTACCAAAATTTTACTGCGTTTGGCATTGATTTCGTTAGAAACCAGGACACCTGTATTTTCTAGATAAGAGAGTAGATGAGTAGATTTTCCTCCTGGTGCGGCAGCTAAGTCCAGAACTTTCATGCCCTTTTGTGGTGCTGCAACTTGGGCAACCATTTGGGCAGCTGGCTCCTGAGAATAAACTAGGCCCGTGACATGTTCTACCGACTTCCCAGACACTTTCCCGTAATATCCCCAGTCTGTATTCGGGATAGCATTCACAAAATCTTTCTGATTTTCTTTTAAAGGATTGCTGCGAAAGGCTGAAATCGGATCTTGTTCAAAAGTCGCAAAAAAAGCCTCTGCTTCCTTCCCCAAGAGCTCCTCATACTTTTCCTTAAAACCTACTGGAAAGTCCATACTAGCCTTTTCCCTTTCGTAAATACTCTTGTAATTCGTCTAACTTACACTTTGGTGCAATCATAATCGGCTCCTGAGTCTGAAAATTCGGCTGTTCGCCATCAAGAGTCTGAATGACGAAGCCTAGTTTGTCAGCCATCACATAGGCCGCCGCATAGTCCCAAGGCCAATTATAAGAGAAATAGGCAACTAAACCACCAGCCAAGGTCTTAGCAAAACTAATCCCAGCACTGCCATAGACACGCACTCCCAAGCAATCACGAGCCAAGTCAGCTAGTCCCCAGTGATTATGCTCCAGCATACTAGCATTTGAAGCTATAAGATATTGCTGTAAGGGCTTATCGGTAAAAACAGTCAACTTTCTGTCATTGCAGTAAACATCAAAAGCCCCGCCTCCGTGAAAAAGCTGGTCTCTTGTCACATCGTAAATCAATCCAAACTTGCCCTGCCCATTTTCAAAATAAGCTAACATAATAGCAAAATCAGCCCGCTGGGTAATGAAATTATTGGTACCATCAATGGGATCAATCACCCAGACATTACCATCCGCGATGTCGTGTCGCAGGTCATTTTCCTCAGCCAAAATCGCGTCGTTCGGATACTGAGCTAAAATTTTCTCAACCAAATCATCTTGGATGAAGCGGTCCATTTGAGTCACCAAGTCAGTCGGGCTGCTCTTTTGTAGGACATCTAAGTCATCATAGAGATGGTCTCTTAAAAAAGCACCTGCCTGATAAACTATTTCTTTCGCAAAATGAAATTTATTTTCCAAGAGAAATCATTCCTTTCCCTTTCCTTTTTGCCTCCTGAACAGCGCGATAAAGAGAATAGCCACTGACCGTCTCAAACTCACGGCCGAGTCGCTTCTCTTCTCCCTTACTGGGAACAACTTTTTTGAAGACTGCATAGGACTGGAGCAGTTTCTCCGCTTGAATCTTCTGTTCATAGGCTTGCTCTACATCATTAAAAAAAGAAAGCACTGAAGCAAGCTCTTCAGTGCTCCACGATAAGTCTAGTGGGTAACTATAATTTTTTTCCATATTTTAAATATCAGCACGCATAGTTGCGGCTCTGAGTTCTTCTTTCCGATAGCCTCTAGGCAAGAAAGCACGAATTTCATCTTCATTGAAGCCGATTTGCATTCGTTTACCATCGAGGATAATTGGGCGACGCAAAAGACTAGGATTTTCCTCAATCAGCTTAATAAGTGTTGAAATCGATAAATCCTCTACGTCTAAATCTAGTTTTTGAAAAATTTTTGAGCGGGTTGAGATGATGTCATCAGTGCCATTTTCTGTCAATGAAAGAATGTGTTGCAATTCTGGAGCAGACAGAGGGCTCGTCATGATATTATGCTCCGTAAATGGAACTTCATGACCAATCAACCAAGCACGCGCCTTGCGACAGGAAGTGCAGCTAGGCGATAAAAATAATGTAATCATGCTGTTCTCTTCTTATTTTTATATAGTAACTAACTCTATTATACTAAATTTTATCTCTCTTGACTAGATATTTTTGAGAATCGGCTCGAAATACTAAGAAAAATATTAAAAACTGACATTTATTCCGAACGTTCCCAATTTCTTGCCACTTCTTCATCACTCTTTAATTGAGTCACTAGCTCCTCGATACCATCAAATTTAACCATATCACGAATCTTATCCAGCCAGATAATCCGAATCGTATCGCCATAGATTTCCTCCGCAAAGTCAAATAGATTGGCTTCAAAACGAAGCTCATCTCCTTCAAAGGTCACATTTTTGCCAACGCTAGCCATGCCACGAAAAATCTTGCCATTGTGCTCAACATCTACCACATAGACACCATCTGCTGGCAAAATCACGCGATCCAATGGTGCTAGATTGGCCGTTGGATAGCCAATGGTACGCCCTCTAGCATTGCCATGAACCACAATGCCACGAGTAGAGAGAGGATAGCCTAATAGCTGATGCGCCTTGGCAACATCACCATTTTGAATGGTCTCTCTAATCCGAGTAGAAGAGATTTTTTCATCATCTTGATTGACCGATGAGACGATGACAATCCGACCATCGAAATAGTCTGCAAGCTCCTCTGCCTTTCTCTTGTCAGATCCAAAATGGTAATCAAAACCTGCCACAACTGCCTTTGCTTTAAGCGCAGAAACGTACTTATCAAAAAATTCTCGGGCTGTATTTTTAGAAAAATGACTAGTAAAGTCAATCAAGTAAAGGTAGTCCACACCCAAATTTTCTAAGTGAGCAGCTCGTTCCTCCGGATAATTCAAATGCAACATCAACTCTGGCTGATAACGGACAAAAGCTAATTTTGGTGACTCAGGAAAGGTCAGTACCGCAATCTTCAGTCCTTGCTCATCCGCTATCTTCCTAGCTTCCTTAAAAAGTGTCTGATGTCCCTTATGCAGGCCGTCAAAATAGCCCAGAACCAAGACTGTATCTTCTTCCTGATTTATCTCTAATTCATTATTAATTCGTCTTATTTTCATCATTTTTCTATTTTACTATGTATCCGCTTTTTTTACAACAAATTAAATCTAAGAAAAAGAACTTCTAACACTCCAAAAAAACACCTTGCTATTTCTAACAAGGTGTCTCTATCTATATCGCAAAAACTATGAAACAACATTGGTTACTGACGATCATCATAGCCGTTTGGATGACTGGAATGCCATTTCCAAGCAGTTTCGATAATGGTTTCAATATTGTCAAATTTGGGCTGCCAGCCCAGAACTTTTCGTGCTTTCTCAGAGGAAGCAATCAGCGTATCCGGGTCCCCTGGGCGTCGCTCTGCTATTTCCAAAGGAATAGGATGACCTGTCACTTTTCGGGCTGCTTCTACAATCTGCAGGTTGGAAAAACCAGTTGAAGAGCCAAGGTTAAAGACATCTGAAGGCTGTCCAGCACGCAGATGCTCGACAGCTAGAATATGGGCGTCAGCCAAGTCGAAAGGATGGACATAATCGCGTACATTGGTCCCGTCCGGAGTATCGTAATCATCCCCAAAGACGGCAATCTTCTCGCGCTTGCCCTGAGCCACCTGAAGCACAATAGGCAAGAGATGGGTTTCAGGCCCGTGATCCTCACCAATTGAGCCGTCGGGCTTGGCACCAGCTACATTGAAATAACGCAGAGCTACAAACTTGATGCCATAGGCCTGGTCTGCCCAGCGCATAATGGTCTCCATCATAAGCTTACTCTCACCATAAGGATTAATCGGCTTTTGCGGAGTCGTTTCCAGAATCGGAATTTCCTCAGGAATACCGTAAGTTGCAGCAGTTGATGAAAAGACAATATTTTTAACACCGCATTCCTGCATGACCTCCAAAAGAGAAATCATACCGGCTGTGTTATTGTCAAAATACTTGAGCGGATCAACCATAGACTCTGCGACCAGTGAAAAAGCAGCAAAGTGAATAACTGCATCGATGGATGGATGTTTGGCAAAAACGCCACGCATAAAGTCCTTATCCGCCAAATCCCCCTCATAAAAGACTGCTTGAGGACGGACGGCTGCGCGATGGCCAGTCACCAAATTATCGACGACGACTACCTCTTCCTTACCTGCTTCTACCAAACGGTCTACCATGTGCGAGCCGATATAGCCAGCTCCACCTAATACTAAAATTGCCATGTTTCTCTCTTTCTCATCTTGATTTATACTTTAACTATTTTATCAAAAATAAGGACAAATGAAAACTCTTGCTGCAATTATTCTTCCAAACCAACAGATTGGATGAAACGCATGAAAGCCTCCTTGCCCTCCTCTGTTCGCTTGTAAACTCCCGCGTCTTCCAGCACACGGCTGAAAATTTGTCCAACCGATGCCTTAACTACTCCTTCCACCGTCTCAGCGGTAACATATGGATTCTGGTCTTTGAGTTGATTGGCCCACTCCTGATGATAGGCCACGACCTGACAGTCTTCTCCTAGCAGAAACAGCTCCACCTGCTTGAGCTCTTCCTTGAGCCGAGGCGGCAGAATAGCCAGTCCCATAATCTCAATCAGACCGATATTTTCTTTCTTAATATGCTGCACATCACTATGAGGATGGTAAATGCCATCTGGATATTCTGGGGAAGTTTGATTGTCCCGCAAGACCAAGTCTAGCTCAAAACATTCATCTTTCCTGCGAGCAATCGGTGTGATGGTATGGTGAGGCTCACCCTCAGACTCTGCCAACACCTGCACACTTGGGTCAGAATAAGTCCGCCAAGCTTGCAAGATCTTGTCAGCCAACTCAATCAACTGTTCCTTCTTCTCAGACTTCAGACGAATGACGGACATGGGCCACTTGATAATTCCTGCTTCCACCTCTTCAAAACCGCTAAAAGTAAAGCTGCAATCCAGCTCTGCCATTTCCATAGGGAAGGTATAACTTCCGCCCTGATAGTGGTCGTGGGTCAGGATAGAGCCACCGACAATAGGCAGGTCAGCATTTGAACCAGCGAAATAACCCGGAAAGGTCTCAACGATGCCCAGCAGGCGCTCAAAGGTCAGCCGACTGATGGCCATAGGAAGGTGCTGACTGTGCAGAAAGATGCAATGTTCATTAAAGTAGGCATAGGGCGAATACTGGAAGCCCCACTCCTGTCCAGCCAAGTCAAATCGAATAATCCGATGGTTGGCGCGGGCTGGGTGATCCAAGCGGCCTTGGTAGCCTTCATTTTCCATGCAAAGCTGGCAGGCTGGATAATGGCTATTCTTAGCCTTTTTAGCTGCCGCAATTTCCTTGGGATCCTTTTCTGGCTTAGAGAGATTGATGGTGATTTCCAAATCTCCGTATTCAGTTGGCGCTTTGAAAGCAATGTTTTTAGCAATGGCCTTGAGTTTGATGTAGTCGTTCTTTTTACTAAGCTGGTAAAAATCAGCCACAGCTTGCTCGGGACTTGAGGCATAAGAAGTCCAGAAGTCCTGATTGAGCTGGCTAGGGGCAGGAGTAATCAAGTCCATGAGCTCAGCTCCCAGTATATCCTGCTCAGCCAGAGTATCACCAATCTTCCCATTCTTGACAGCCATAGCTACCAAGTCATCCTTCAGGTCAATTAGCTGCTTAGCTTTCGTCTCCTGCTCTGCCACTGTCTCTCCAACCAGAGCCATGACACGATTGCTCAGATAGATGGTGTCCATTTCCTCGAAACTGCTATTGTCAATCACTGCTGACACAAAAGCATCCAGTAACTTCTTGGACATAGTTCTTCCTTTCTCTTGTTAGTAAAGAGAGTGGGACAGAAATCGGTAATTCGTTAGAATTCGATTTCGTCGTACCACCTCCGCACAGTTGAGTAGGACTGTAAAAGCTGATGAAATCAGCGTAGTAGAGCCCACTCAACCACTGCGTCTTGCTCGACAATCCAAAGACAATTGAGAGGATAGGACTTTTGTCCCAGACTCAAGTTCCTTTTCTGCCATTTAGTCCAGCACTCGGCTTCCGCCAGCTACTTCTGCAATGTAAAAGCTAGGGGCATAGCCGACGACTTCTTGATACTTGCGACCAACATTTTCTTTGAAAGACTCCACCGCATCCTTAGCAACTAAAGCAATGGCGCAGCCACCGAAGCCTGCTCCGGTCATACGAGCCCCTAGAACACCTTCTTGCTCCCAGGCCGTATGAACCAAGGTGTCTAGCTCTAGACCAGTCACTTCATAGTCATGTTCTAAAGAAACATGAGACGCATTCATGAGACGACCAAACTTTTCAAGATCTCCTGCCTGCAAAGCTGCTCTAGCTTGCAAAGTGCGTTGATTTTCCAAAACAGCATGGCGAGCTCGTTTGAGACGATTTTCGTCCTCTATCAGATAGCTATACTCGTCAAAGGACCACTCGTCCAACTCACCCAAGGTTGCGATAGATAGCTTGCGATTCAGTTCTTCAACAGCTTTTTCACACTCCGCCCGACGCTCATTGTACTTAGAATCCGCCAACTCACGCCGCTTGTTGGTATTCATAATCACTACAACATTATCCTTCAAATCAAGTGGCACCAAGTCATACTCCAAGGTATTGGTGTCTAGGTAAATAGCCCGCTGGTCAGCGCCCATTCCGATAGCAAACTGGTCCATAATACCAGAATTAACCCCGATAAATTCATTCTCAGTTAATTTACCAATTTTCACTAGGTCCAGACGTTCCAACTGCAAATCAAAGAGTTTCTCAGCAATGACACCCGTCAAAAGCTCTAGCGATGCAGAAGATGATAAGCCAGAACCATTTGGAATATTTCCATAAACATAGATATCCATGCCTCGGTCAATTGTATAGCCTGCCTCCTGCAGAAAATGCAGAACTCCTTTCGGATAGTTGGTCCAGTTATGCTCAGGCTCAAAGTGCAGGTTTTCCAGCGGCACTTCAATAATCCCTTTTTCTTCAAAATTCTCTGAGAAGAATCGCAAGAGCTGGTCGTCCCGCTTGCGAGCCGCTCCATAAGTTCCTAGAGAAATGGCTGCAGGAAAGACATGGCCGCCGTTATAGTCCGTATGCTCGCCGATCAGATTGATCCGACCGGGTGAAAAGAAAGTGTGGTCCGCTTCTACTCCAAAAATTTTGGCAAAATCTGCGCGGATTTGCTTTACTGAAATGACATTTGACATAAACTAAACTCCTTTAAAATGATGATCGATATTGTAATCGTTTTCTTAATTTCATTATAACTGTTTCTGAGTAAAACTTCAATAAATTTAGTAAAATTTTACTAATTTCATAGATATTTTTTGTAAAAATCCAAACAGTAATCTGTCTGGATTATTTTATAAGGAGCAATAGATTAGAAAATATTGTCTTCAGTCTCAACATCAAAGTAATGCGCCTTGTTTAGGTCGAAGCCTAGTTTGATACTGCTTCCGGTATTCATATGATCACGTGCATCAACTTTGGCAACAAACTCACTGCCACCAACCGCACAGTAGAGGTGAGACTCCGCTCCAAGCAACTCAGAAACAGAAATCTTCGCAGTTAGGACCGACTCAGGGAAGGTTTCCAGAAAGGCTGGTTCCATGTTGATATCTTCCGGACGAATACCCAGAATAACTTTCTTGCCTTGATAGCCTTTTTCTTTGAGCCCCTTAAGGCTGCCTTCTGGTACCTTGAGGCTAAAGTCACCGTTCAGTCCGACCAGGCGATTGCCTTCTACAGTTACTTCGAAGAAGTTCATAGCTGGGCTACCAATGAAGCCAGCAACAAACTTATTTGCCGGATGTTTGTAGACTTCCTGCGGCGTACCAATCTGCTCCACCCGTCCAATCGTTCCAGTCCCAGCAGGGTTCTTGGTCGCTGACATGATAACGATACGATCCGCCAAGGTCATAGCTTCAGTCTGGTCGTGGGTAACATAGATAGTTGTTGCACCGATACGGCGGTGAATCTTGGCAATCTCCGCCCGCATAGAAACACGCAGCTTCGCATCCAAGTTAGACAAAGGCTCATCCATAAGGAAAACCTTTGCATCCCGAACAATAGCGCGTCCCATTGCTACCCGCTGACGCTAACCACCAGACAAATCAGCTGGCTTACGTTGCAAGAATTCCTTCAAGCCTAGGATTTCTGCTGCTTCATTGACTCGTTTTTCAATATCTTCCTTGCTGTACTTGCGCAGCTTGAGACCAAAAGCCATGTTGTCGTAGACAGTCATGTGCGGATAAAGGGCATAGTTCTGGAAGACCATAGCGATGTCACGGTCTTTTGGTGCCACATCATTGACCACTTTACCATCAATCGACGCTGTTCCTTCTGTGATATCCTCCAAGCCTGCAATCATACGCAGAGTAGTTGATTTTCCACAACCAGACGGACCAACAAATACGATAAATTCCTTGTCCTTGATATCTAGATTGAAGTCTTCCACTGAATAGTGGTCGCTGTTGGGATATTTTTTATAGATATTTTTCAGATTTAATTCTACCATTCTTCTTCTCTTTTCTTATCTCTATTCAAAAGTGATAGCTTGGCCATTTTCACTCGCGCTATATGTCAATTCTTTGAGGTTAATAACTACTTGAGCAGTGACTGACTTATCTGCATTGCTACGGACAATCCGGAGGCTATTTTCATCCAATAGATTCACTTCAATAGTGCCATCTAGGTCAAAGGCAGTAGACTGGTTGCGGTAACGGAAAAGCTTGAGCAAGGCTTGCACAACTGGACGCTTGATTTCTTCAGCAATCTCCTCATTACTGTAATAATGACGGTTGATATTGCGGCCTTCCTTAGTGTTTTCTAGCAGCTCAAGGTCATTTTTCCCAGCTAAGAAACCAACATAATAGACCTGTGGAATCCCTGGAGCAAAAGCCTGAATCAGACGACTAATGAAGTACTTCTTGTCGTCATCGCCCAGGGCTGAGTAGTAAGTCGAGTTAATCTGGTAAATGTCCAGATTATTATACTCAGCTGAGGAATACTTACGCTTGACATTGGCCCCGACCTTATATAATTCATTGGTCGCAAAGTCAATTTCTTCATCAGTCAGAATATCCTTAACATCAACAACCCCAATACCATCGTGAGTGTCCAGTGTTGTGAATTGCTTCATAGGACTCATTTCAAGCCACTTGACTAGACGCTCTGCTTTACCACTGTATAGAGAATAAAGAGTTACCATCGGTAGCGCAAAATCATAGACAAAGTAGCCATGCTCTGCAATCTTGAACTGTATAGAATAATGCTCATGAATTTCTGGTAAAATATCCGTCCCAAAATCAGCCGCTTGCTGCTGGACTTTTTCTAAGAGATCCCAGATTTCTGGCTCAACAAAGAAATCATTGGTATCTAACTTTTTGACTGCATAGGCAAATGCATCTAAACGAATCAGATCACAGCCATGCTCTGACAGTTGACGCAATGTTTTCTTGATAAAATCATTAGTTACCTGACTGCGAACATCTAGATCAATCTGCTCTTCACCAAAGGTGTTCCACAGATACTCGGTGCTTCCATCTGCAAAGACGATTTCCTGCTTAGGTGCCCGATCCTTACGCTTATAAATCAAATCAACATCAGCTTGCGTCGGACGATTTTCTGGCCAAAACTTATCCCAGCTGAGAAAGAGGTCACGATACTCACTCTGATCCTTCTTTTCCTGAAAATCCTTATAATACTTGGACTGGCGTGAGATGTGGTTGATCATAAAGTCAAACATGAGATAATATTTCTCGCCCAGCTTTTCTACATCCTCCCAGTCACCAAAGGCTGGATCAACCTCTTCATAGTCTACTGGGGCAAACCCCCGGTCACCAGTTGATGGGAAGAAAGGAAGCAAATGCACTCCTCCAACCGCATCGCCAAAATGCTTTTCTAAATTGTCATATAAATCTTTTAAATTCTCCCCCAGGCTGTCTGAGTAAGTAATCAGCATGGTCTTATTTTGAATAGCCATAGTCTTCTCCTCTAAAATCTTGTCTTCTATATCTTTTCCTAGCGGTTTTAGGTTTTCTATTTATTAGCTCTGTGCGAAAAACACGAATCTTCCAAGAGGCTGAAGCTTCATTTTCAGATTCCCTATTTTTCTACAACCGTTACTAATTCAGTAGTTTACGGATGTGGTTGCCTTTGTATGCACTGTGAGCTTTTTACAGTCTTTGTATCTTGAGCTTACTTCACAGCCCCGTTGCTCATTCCAGCAATAATGTTGCGCTGGAAGATGAGATAAACGATAGTAATGGTAATAATCCCAACAACATAAGAAGCAAAGCTCGGTCCATAATCATTAAAGTATTGACCTGTGTAGTTATATTGGAAGAGTGGCAGAGTCCACATCTTGGAATCTTTATTGAGTACCAAGAGAGGAAGCATGAAGTCATTCCAGAACCAGAGGGCATTGATAATCATGGTTGTCGCATGCATGGGTTTCATCATAGGAAAGATAATCTTGAAATAAGTTGTAAACTTTCCAGCACCGTCAATTTCTGCCGCTTCATCCAGACTGTCTGGAATGGAAATCTTAATGTAGCCTACATAGAGAAAGAGAGTCTGTGGAACAGCGTAAGCCAGATAGAGGATAATTAATCCCCAAGTGTTAGCTAGTCCTAGCTTACTCATCATAACTGTAATAGGAATCATGATAACTTGAAAAGGAACGAAAATCCCTAAAATCAAAAGCGTATACATAATACCAAAAGCTTTTCTCTTAGACATATTACGAGCGATAGAGTAAGCAGCCATGGGAATAAAAATCATGACAACAGCCAAAGATAGAACCGTGATTACAATTGAATTCCAATAATAGCCTCCGATACCATCAGCCAAAAGGCGTTGAAAATTTTCTAAAGTCGGTTGAGTCGGAAATCCGAAAAAATTATTAACGATGTCTTTGGTAGACTTAAAGGAACTGAATATCGTTGCTAAGAGTGGAATTAAAATGATAATAGATCCCAGTGTTAGCAAGATATATTTACTAAAATTAGCTTTTCTTTCTGCATTTTTCATCGGGCTTCTCCTCTTAGATTTCAAATTTCTTAGATACTCTCAACTGGATAATAGAAATAACCGCAATCAAGAGAAACAAGATAACAGCAATGGCATTGGCATAACCAAATTGATTGCTCTTAAAAGCATAGTTGTATACCAGAAGTCCTAGAGAGGTGGTCGCATTATTCGGACCTCCGCCTGTCATGGCAAAGACCTGGTCAAACGCTGTCAAACCACCTTTTAGAGCCAAGATAAAGACCATGGAAACACTTGGTAGGAGATAAGGAAGTTCCACCTTCCAAAAAATTTGTTTGCTGCTAGCTCCATCAATTCGAGCTGCTTCTGTAATCTCAGTCGGGATAGACTGAAGACCAGCTAAGAAGATGATAATAGGCATGGCTACCCCTTGCCAAAGCAAGACGAAGATTGCTGCAAAGATTGCGCCGCCATTCGTTCCTAGAAGGCTGGTTTTAAGAAATTCAATTCCTAAGGAATTCCCTAAAGCTGGCAATCCGTAGTTGAAAAGTTGCTTAAAGATAAGAGCCACGGTCAATCCAGATAGGACAGCGGGGAAGAAAAACCAAGCTCGAAAGAAAGTCTTCCCCTTTATCTTCGAGTTGAGAGCTCGGGCTATCCAGATCCCCAGCATAATCTCACCAACCACCATACAAATAGTAATGATAAATGTAAAGCCTATCGCGTTCATAAACTTAGGATCGCTCATGAGGAGCATAAAGTTATTGAGTCCGACAAACTTATAATTATAGGTCAAACCAGTCCAGTTTGTCAGGCTGTAGAAGGCACCTTGAAACATGGGCACATAGAAGAATACAGCCTGTAGTACAAGGGGAACAAGGACAAAGAGCCAGCCCCAATATTTCTCAATCAATTTTTTCATAGTAGATCTACTCCTACTCTACGTCTGCTTTCATCGGATTGAAGAAGGCATTTAGTGCTTTCGCCATATCCTCTTTGTTTCCAGTTGTAATATAGTTCCCGGTCAAGGTATAAAAATCACTTTCACTGGTCCAGTCTTGAGCTAGCCAAACGAGGTGTCGGTCTGTAAATGCTAGTTCAGCAAGACCGGCTAGCGGTGCATCTGACCCAGCTTCCTTGACACCTTCAATAGCTGTTGGTGAGCCGTCCACATCATAATATTTCTGCATAACTTCTGGACGTGACATATATTCAACAAAAGCATTGGCTTCTTTCTTGTGCTTACTACTTGACGAGATAGACCAAGCTAGGTCTCCTGCTCCAATGGTCAAGCTTTGTCCTTTTTGCTTTCCAGGGAAAGGGAACGTTCCAACATTAAACTTAGGATCTTGCGCATTGATTGCTGTGATAGCCCAAGAACCATTTGGAGTCATCAGGGCATCGCCTCTAGCAAAGGCACCGACAACATCAGTATAGCCTGCTCCCTGCCAGTTGGTTTGCATGGCACCTTTTTTGCGGAATAAATCTAACAGCCTGAAATCATCTTTAAGCACTGAATCTGAAGACTTGATGGCATTTGGTTTGGAAAAACGTAGGTAATCATTCGCTTCCTTACCGCCACCTGTAGAAGTGGCAAGAGCCAACTGATGATAACCATTCAAGGTCCAAGTATCTGCTCCTGCAATGGCAAAAGGTGTTTCCCCTTTTGCTATAATCGTATCAACTAATTCCTCAAATTCCTCCCAAGTCTCTGGAACTTTCAATCCCAGTTCTTTAAATTTATCCTTGTTGTAATAGATACCATAAGCATTAGCAGTATAAGGGATATTGTAAATCTTTCCATCTATCGCATATTTATCTGCGTAATGATTCTTAACTCGCTTAATATAGTCTTTGTCAGATAAATCTTCAAAGTACCCAGCCTTAGCCCATTCTTGCAATTCAATAGACTGGGGATAGATATTGACAACATCAGGAACATCTCCAGCCAGAACGCGAGTTTTGAGTACTTCCCCAGCGTTAGGGACATTCACCACTTTCACATGCACATTCGGATTTTCTTTTTCAAAGTCTTTTGCAATCTCACGAAGGGTATCAACCATTTCACCCTTCTGATTGAAATACTCAATCGTTACCTTACCATCTGCCGACTCCCCTTGGCTACTGCAAGCTGACAACCCCAAAAGGGACAGTCCTGTAATAGCAGCTAAGCTCATCTTTTTATACCATTTCATGGTCTAGCCTCCGTATTTTTTAATAAAATGCAACTGTCTGCTGAGATAATCTCCCTGCGGAAGATTCATAGTGATACCAGCATACATGAGTTCTGCACCTGAGTAAACTGCGCCATTTTCCTGCAGCTCATAAAGTCCTTCTTCCTCTAAGTCTTTTAGTTTCAAGGTTGTTTCAACTGATAAGACTCGGACATAGGTTACAATCGTTTGATTTCCATAGTTAAATTGAACCGCTGCTTCATTGGAGCCAATATCTGGATTGATTAGCCTATACTGACGCCCTAACTGGACCACTGGCCGTAATTCTTTATACAACTTCACCTGGTCTGCAATCGCAGCTTTCTCTTCATCTGATAGACTAGTCAAATCAAGCTCATACCCCAGATTTCCCATCATAGCCACATGGCCCCGAGTTGCCAGCGGAATAATTCGTCCCATCTGATGATTAGGCACTACCGACACATGGGCACCCATTGAAATAGTCGGATAAAGATAAGAAGACCCATATTGGATTGGCAAACGAGCTATGGCATCAGTATTGTCACTAGCCCAGACTTGAGGGAAATACCTCATCATACCAAGATCATTTCGTCCACCACCACCTGAGCAGGACTCAAATAAAACATTCTCATATTTCTCTGTCAAATATTTTACAATTTCATAAAGCCCCAAGATATACTTATGCGACTGCATTTTGGTCGCCAGATAGTTAGTGCCATTCCCAAGATTGGTAATATTACGATTCATATCCCATTTTATGTAGTCAATATCGTGCTGACTTAACAGCTGATCCAGTGTTTCTTTGATATAGGCTACCACATCTGGATTAGCATAATCCAATACGAGTTGATTGCGAGAGTAGGTATGACCCCGATTAGGTACTTGAATAGCCCAGTCTGGATGTGCTCGATAAAGCTGACTGTCTACGGAAATCATTTCTGGCTCAACCCATAAACCAAATTGCAATCCTCTGCTATGAACTTCTGCTATGAGCTCTGTCAAACTGCCACCTAGCTTATCTTCATTGACAAACCAGTCGCCCAGAGCCCGATTGTCATCAAAACGGTTGCCAAACCAGCCATCATCGAGAACAAAGAGCTCAATACCAACTTTCTGTGCCTCATCTGCTAACTCTAGCAACTTTTCTTTTTTGAAATCAAAGTAAGTTGCTTCCCAGTTATTGATTAAAATTGGCCGCTCTCGCTTCGCAAATGCTTTAGGAATGATATGCTCTTGAACAAAAGCTTGGCTCTCATGACTAAGACCAGTCAAACCTTGAGCCGAATAATTCAACAGAGCAACAGGACTATAGAAAGTCTGCCCCGCTTCCAGTTTCCAAGCAAAGTTATCTTCATTGATACCAATACCTAGCCGAACTTCATTCAACTGATTTTGCTGAATCCAAGCTTCAAAGTTTCCGCTATAAAGGAGCTGAATTGCCCAAACTTGACCAGCCTCTTCCGTCGTTTCACTATCACAAAGGATAAGGCTTGGAGTCTGCGCGTGACCAGAAGCTCCTCGGTTGGAAGCTATTTTGAAAATTCCTTGTTCTAGCTTGTGACGACGAACTGTTTTCTCCCTAGCATAAGCTCCCTGTAAACTAATCACATCATAGGACCCTGCCGGTAAATCTGCCATTAAGCTCAAGTTCTTATGTATGACTGCTGTCTCTCTACCGATATTTTCCAGATTAGTAAAGGTTGCAATGGTATTGCTATCTTCAAAAGCTGTGTAATAGAGAGTGAGGCGTAAGTGAGATACTGCATCCTCTAAAATAAAGGCCAGTGTTTCAGCATCTTCTGTACTGTGAGGACTAGGCAGTCCTGGAACTTCCAAACCTCCCTTAATCAGCTGACTCTCAACAAACCGAAAATCTGTTACTTCATTATTAGCATGTTGGACTTGCAGAGAAGGTTGCCGAAAGTCTCCTAAACCATGCTGACCCAAAACCTGCCGCTGGGTATCTAAGCTAAAACTCCGCTCATTCGATCTCGGATTACCAGAAAAAGCATGATCTCGCTCAAATACTGTATTGGAAAAATGATAGGATTCGATTTTTCTGCCTAAGTGTTTAAGCAAAAGGTAGCCATCCCTTTCCTCAATGATAAGACTGGAATTTTTTGTATTGATGTAGAATAGATGCTTGTCTATTTTGATTGTCATTTTTGAACCTCCATATTTACTAATATTTTACCTTTTGAAATCGCTTCCTAAAATAGAATTATGTTAGGAAAATATGGTAAAATGTTAGGTAACAATAAAAATTACAATATCATTTCTAAAGTATGGAGATGTAAAAAGTATGCTTATATTTTCAGAATACCAGACGGGAACAATTGATTTATTATTAGACTTTTACGGCTATGAGGATTGCTAACCAAACTATTCTTTCGGGCCTGCTATTCGTGACGGATTCGTCCTTCATTTTATTACAAAAGGCAAAGGAGTCTTTCACTATAAAGGGGAACAAATTTTCCTGAAAGCTGGAGATTTATTCCTACTAAAACCAAACGAACTAACTTACTATAAGGCAGATTCTGAAGATCCTTGGTCCTATTATTGGCTCGGAATTAGTGGAACAAAGGTTTCAGATTATTTTAACTTATCAGAAATTGGCAAAACAGGTTTTCTAAGAAATTCAAGTACTACTCCTACTGATAGTTTAGGAAAGTTTATTATAGATATTATTCAAGAGGCTGAACATTCCCAATCCACCATGCTAAGTCATTTACAACTTCTCGCCATGCTCTATGAACTGCTATTTAAATTGGGGAAGCTCGCACCAAACCAACAGCTCCTAAAACAACAGAATTCCACTTATCAGTTATATTTAGATACTAAACGTATTCTAGAAACTCGCTATCCACTTGAACAACTGAGCATCCAAGGTATTGCTAATGAACTAAATGTCAATCGCAGCTATTTGACAACCATTTTTAAAGAATACAATGGACTCTCTCCCAAAGAGTATCTGCATTATATTCGTATGCATCGAGGAAAACAACTTCTAGAAACTACTACTCAACCAATTAAATTTATTGCCTATTCGGTTGGTTTTTCTGACCCGCTTTATTTTTCAAAAACTTTCAAAAAATATTTCAACTGTTCACCAAGCCAAATGCGAAATATTTACTAAATTCATCTTTGTTATTTACTTGTTTTTGAGGTATAATAGCTCATATAAGACAATAGGAGAACAAAATGGCTACGATTAAGGATATTGCCCAGGCTGCTGGGGTCTCTCCCGCTACAGTCTCTCGCGTACTCAACTACGACCCAGCCATGTCAGTCAGTGATAGCACTCGTAAAAAGATTTTTGATATCGCTGAGCAGCTGAACTATAAAAAATCAAGAAAAAGGAAGCCAAGTAAGGCTCAGGCCTACCGTATTGGGCTCATTGAATGGTACACTGAGCAGGAAGAGCTCGATGACCTTTACTACTACTCCATTCGTTTGGGCATTGAAAAAAAGGCCCAGGAATTGGGCTATGAGATTCAAAGAGTGTTTCAAAACGATTCTCTTGAGCTATTGAAAGACATTGATGGCTTGATTGCCATCGGTAAATTCAGTCCAGCCCAAATCCAGCAGCTAGAGCAGTACAGCAACCACTTAGTTTTTGTCGACAGTGATACGCTTAATGCAGGCCACAGCTGTGTGACGGTTGATTTTGAGAATGCTGTACAGAAGGTTCTTGAGCACTTCATAAATGCTGGTTTTGACCAAATTGGCATGATTGCTGGACAGGAAAGAACCTCTGACCAGGCTAGCGTTATCAGTGACCCTCGTTTAGCGAGTTTTAAGCAGCATCTGTCTGAAAAAGGAATCTTCCAAGCTGACTTGGTTAAGGTAGGCAGTTTTTCTTCGGAATCAGGCTATCAGATGATGACTGAGCTTCTTAGCGAGCACAAGGACCAGCTGCCACCCGCCTTCTTCATCTCTAGCGATGCTTTGGCTATCGGTGCCTTGCGGGCTCTGCAAGAACACGGAATCCAAGTTCCCCAAGATGTCAGCATTATTTCATTTAATGATACGTCTATTGCTAAGTACATCTATCCCAGTCTCAGTACGGTCACCGTTTTTACAGAAGAAATGGGCAAGCAGGCTCTGCACATTCTGAATCAAATTTTAACATCCGAAGAGGACTCCATTCCCTATATGGTCAAACTTTCTACCAAACTGACCATTCGAGAAAGCAGTATTTAATAGAAAAAATTATGAAAACATACGAAAAACTATTTACCATTCTCAGCCAAGCTGACGATTATGTCAATGGAGAAAGTCTGGCCCAGACATTGGGTATTTCCAGAACTTCCATTTGGAAGGCCATTCAACGCTTGGAAAAAGAAGGAATCCAGATTGATTCCATTAAAAACCGTGGCTATAGGCTCAAAGCAGGAGATTTACTAATCCCAGAAATCATTGAAAAAGAGGCGCCCATCAAAGTTTCCTTCAACCCCAACTGTCAATCTACTCAGATAGATGCCAAAGCAGGTCTAGAAGCAGGTGGCGAAGCAAATACCCTCTATCTAGCTGCTGCTCAATCCGCTGGTCGCGGTCGCTTCGGCCGAGACTTTTTCTCTCCAAAACAGGGCGGCTTTTACATGTCCCTTCATCTCAAGCCCAACCTATCTTTTGATCAAATCCCTGCCTATACTCTCCTGACAGCCGGAGCCATCTATCAAGCTGTAAAAAATCTAACCCTCATAGACATAGATATCAAGTGGGTCAACGATATTTACTACAAGGATAAAAAAATCGCAGGCATTTTAACCGAGGCCATTACTTCCGTCGAGACAGGCTTAGTAACAGATATTATTATCGGGGTCGGGTTTAATTTTTGCGTTAGCGATTTTCCAAAAGAATTGCAATCTAAGGCTGGATCACTCTTTACAGAGCGAGCTCCTATCAGCAGAAATGAGCTGATTGCTGAAATCTGGAGATGTTTCTACGAAAGCGATCCCCAAGACCTGCTCTATCTTTACAAAAAGCACTCTCTAGTCCTCGGTCGCCAAGTGAGCTTCCAGCAAAATAATCAAACCTATAAGGGAATTGCTAGCGATATCTCGGACAGTGGCCAACTTCTAGTCCAGTTGGAGAACGGCCAAAATATCTGGCTCAACAGCGGGGAAATTTCACTAACTAGCTGGTAGTCTACCTAATTGGCATTCAAAAAGCACTTGATGTTTCGTTTCAAGTGCTTTTCTGTATAGTCTTTCTTCCAGTGTGATGTCGCTATTTAATCCCCAATGCAATCCGAGCATACCGACTCATCTTTTCCACTGTCCAAGCGGGATACCAAACCAACTTAACATCAGTTTTAGTAACCTCTGGTACATCTGACATGGCATCATAGATCTGGTCAGTCAGAAGATCCGCCAGAGGGCATCCCATGGTTGTCAGGGTCATATCGATTTCCGTTTCCCCATTGGTCTCGTCAAAACGGATTTCATAGATTAAACCTAGATTGACAATATCAATCCCCAGCTCTGGGTCAATGACTTGCTCCAAGCTCTCTAAAATCCGCGTTTTAATCTTTTCAACCTCTTCAGGGCTGTATTTTTTTTCTGACATGCATATCCTCCTTATAGATATGACAAAAATTCAAGTTAACTTGAGGGGCTTTGTTTTCAGCTAGGTTTTCAGTCTTGACGCTTCCTGCTGAAAGATTTCTGCTCCTCGTTGCTCTTCATTTCTTAATCTTCGATAAAGTCTCTGAGTGGTTTGCTGCGGCTTGGATGGCGGAGTTTACGCAGGGCTTTGGCTTCAATCTGACGAATCCGCTCACGAGTCACATTGAAGACCTTGCCGACATCTTCCAGCGTCCGCATTTTTCCATCGTCCAGACCAAAGCGCAGACGCAAGACATTTTCCTCGCGGTCTGTCAGCGTATCTAGGACTTCATCCAACTGCTCACGAAGGACGACACGAGTTGTATAGTCTACTGGATTCTCAATCACTTCGTCTTCGATAAAGTCTCCTAGATGGCTATCGTCCTCTTCACCGATAGGTGTTTCCAGAGAAACTGGCTCTTGAGCAATCTTGAGAATCTCACGAACCTTGTCCGGCGTCATATCCATACGCTCAGCAATTTGCTCTGGTGTTGGGTCTTGACCCAATTCCTGCAAGAGATTGCGTTGCTCACGGACCAACTTGTTAATGGTTTCCACCATATGGACTGGAATCCGAATAGTCCGAGCTTGGTCAGCGATCGCACGGGTAATGGCCTGACGAATCCACCAAGTCGCATAAGTTGAAAACTTAAATCCTTTAGTGTAGTCAAACTTATCAACGGCTTTCATCAGTCCCATATTTCCTTCTTGAATCAAATCAAGGAACTGCATACCACGGCCAACATAGCGCTTAGCAATGGAAACAACCAGACGAAGGTTGGCCTCAGCTAGACGCTGCTTGGCTTCCAAGTCTCCCTGCTCTACCAAAATCGCCAGCTCTTGTTCTTCTTCATTGCTAAGAAGCGGCACAACCCCGATTTCCTTCAGATACATGCGGACTGGGTCATTGACCTTGGCTGAATTGCTGCCTAAGAGCTCTTCATCGGTCAGTTCTACTTCTTCCTCTTCAGTATTCAAGACACGCGCGCTAGGATTTCCTTCCTTATCCGTGATAGAAATTCCCGCATCCTGAATGCGTTGCAGCAAATCCTCAATCCCATCAGCGTCCAAAGTGAAAGGAATGACCAGCTGGTCATTGATTTCATCGTCTGTCGCTACACCTGTCTGCTTATGATTGCGGATAAATTCTGCAATTTGAACGTCTAATGTTGTTACTTCTTTTTGTTTTGTAGCCATACCTACTCCATTCTTCTTTTTTGTGCGATTAAGCGCTCCACCTCTAATATAGCGGCATTCTCATCTCCAGTATGCAAAGCTTCTCGAATCTTTTTGCTAATCAGCTGATTATTCTTACGAAGCAATTCGCGTTCCCTGGTCAGCTCAACTTCTGCTAACTCTCCGTCTTCCATCTCCTCTGGCAAATCTTCCTCCAACATCCGATACCAAAGTTGCTGGACTCTTTCCGGTAAGCTAGATAAATCCTGCGAAGTCACTTCACCATTGGCCAGTAAAAGCTCGTATAACTCCTGCAGTTCCGCCGTATCAAAGGCAAAATCTGTGCGAAGCCGATAGCTATTTAAAACCAGCGGATTGTGTACCATACGATAGAGGATATGGATTTCTGCCTTTATCAGCCGTGATAGCTGTTTAGACAGCGGAAGATCTACCAGTACAGGTCTTCTTAGAGATTCTGACTGCTGTCCGCTTCGACTACTTCGCTCAGCCAAACGACTGTTGTTAACCGTGTTCTCTACCTGCTGGTAATCAAAATCCGGCAGCAACTCAGCCAACATATAAATATAGGAATTCTGAGCTGTAATAGATTGCGTCTGAGCAATAATAGGCGCCATTCGCTCCACAAATTCAATCTGAGCCTGCAAATTTTCAATATTATCCGGTTTGAGATAGCGTAAAAGGAACTCTACATCACTAATTCGCGTTTTAGTCAGAAATTGTCGCAATTCCTCGGCAGAATTTTTAGCAATAAATTCATCCGGATCCATATTGTCAGGAAAGGACACAATCTCTACCGACATATCCCGTAACTCTTCTAAGGCCTTGGCTGTCGCAGCCTGACCAGCCCTGTCTCCATCATAAGTCAGAATAATTTTTTTGCAATACTTACGCAGATGCTGGACATGCTCAGGCGTCAGAGCTGTTCCCATCGACGCGACTGCATTTTCAACTCCAGCCCGATAAGCCGCGATCACGTCCATAAAGCCTTCCATCAGATAGACTTCATGGCTCTTTTTAATCACTGGCTTGGCCTTATCCAGATGATAAAGCTCATAGCTTTTATTAAAAATAGGGGTGCTGCGACTATTCTTATACTTGGCAGTCTGTGAACCAGCCTCCGAATCTTGCCAGATTCGACCAGAAAAGGCGACAACCTGCCCCTTGTCATTGGTCAAGGGAAACATAATCCGGTTCTGAAAGGCATCATAGACCAGATTATTCTCTGCCAGATTAAAAAGACCCGAGTTCATGATAGTGGACTCATCAAACTTACCAGCCATGCTCTTATGGAGATAGTTGCCTTCATTAGGAGCCAAGCCGATTTGAAAATGCTTAATGACTTCATCTGTCAGCCCACGATTGTAGAGATAAGCGCGCGCTTCTTCTCCTATCTTGGTCGTCATCAGAACTGCATGGTAGAACTTCGCTGCCTCTGTATGAATATCGTAGAGCGCCTGATGCGGATGAGACTGTCTCGGTCGATCTGCGCCAGCTCTCTCCATCCCTAAGGAAATGCCTGCTCTGTCTGCGACAATCTGAACAGCATCCATAAAGGATACGCCTCGGTAGTCCTCAATAAACTTGAAAACATCACCCGACTTGCCACAGCCAAAACAGTGATAGAACTGTTTGTCCTCTACAACGTTGAAAGAGGGCGTCTTTTCGCCATGAAAGGGACAAAGTCCCAAAAAGTTTCTGCCAGCCTTGGTCAAGGCTACTGTTTCTCCTATGACATCGACGATATTGACACTATTTTTTATTTCAGAAATCATTTCATTATCCAATAGACAATACCTCCAATTCATCACAGAATATCACTCTATATTTTATAATAATTTGACGCAAATGTAAAACATTTGATAGGCAAATGACTTGAAATAATTGCTACTTTAAGCTATAATATAATCTCAAATATTAAATTATTTTTTAAAAGGAAAAGAAAATGTTAAAGGATCTTAAAGAATTTTTGCTACGCGGTAACGTGATTGACTTGGCAGTCGGGGTTATCATTGCGAATGCTTTCGGAGCAATCGTCAACTCATTGATTACTGACGTTATCACTCCCCTCTTCCTCAACCCAATTTTGAAGGCTGCAAAATTAGAGCAAATTTCTCAATTGAAATGGAATGGAGTAGCTTATGGTAACTTCTTGAGCGCCGTGATTAACTTCTTGGTAGTCGGTACTGTTCTCTTCTTCATCGTTAAGTCTGCTGAAAAAGCACAAAGCCTTGCTAAAAAGAACGAAGAAGCTGCTGAAGAAGCACCAGCTGGACCAACAGAACTTGAAGTTCTGCAAGAAATCAAGAGCTTGCTTGAAAAACAAAACTAATATCCAAACAGAGGCTGGGACAAAAGTCCTAGCCTCTCAATTGTATTTGGATTGTCGAGCAAGACGCAGTGGTTGAGTGGACTCTACCACGCTGATTTCATCAGCTTTTACAGCCCTACTCAACTGCGCGGAGGTGGGACGACGAAATCGGTCATTCTAACGAATGACCGATTTCTGTCCCACTCTCTGTTTTGTTATACGCTTTTCATCCAAAAGAAAAAACAGCCGAATAGGCTGCTTCCTCATTCTATTGATTAGAATTTTTTACGTTTACGAGCTGCTTCTGATTTACGTTTACGTTTTACAGAAGGTTTTTCATAGAATTCACGTTTGCGTGTTTCTTGAAGAGTACCAGCTTTAGTAACCGCACGTTTGAAACGACGAAGAGCATCGTCAAGAGATTCATTCTTACGTACTACTGTTTTTGACATTTTTTTCACTCCCTTCAAGTCCAAGATCTATTCTATTCTACACGCAAAATTGATAAATGTCAAGGAAAAAACTGCCATAAACTTATATTATCTTCACTTTCTTTTTCAAAAGAGACAACGTATTAGAATGGACATCATAATAGCGAAAAAGAAATTTATTTTACCCCTGTTCAGAAACAACTTTTATTCCTTTATCATTTACAATAACGGCTTGTGAATTGTTTATTCGCATTAAGTCGAGCTGATTTTTATACATTTCAAAGGTCTTCTGACTACTATCAGTAAAAGGCTCCTCACCATAATGTGGAAGGATATAAAAATTCACTTCACCCAATCCTGCTGTATCAAATAACTCTGTCGCTACCGTCTTGTCGTCCATGAGTTTATTGTAGTCAATATCCTTGGCTGTAATAATAGCCCCTGCTGATTCTCCTATATAAACCAACCCATCTCGTATTTGTTCTTTGATAAGAGGTAGGAGTTGCTTTTTATTTAATTCTTGCAATAAATAAAATGTATTTCCGCCTGAGACATAAATAATCTTGCTTTGGAAAATTTTTGCCTGTGCAGTTTCTCGATCACAAGAAGCAATATCTAGAACCTTTATCTCAAAGCCTAAATCTATGAATGTTTGCCGAGCCTCATCGATATAGGCAGTATAGTCCTCTTTGTTCCCAGCGGTAGGAATAAATAAAACCTTTTTTTCTAGATTCTTTTCCTTTGCATAATCACTAAAAAGATTTTTGACACCAGCAAAATATGAACATAAAAATAATTGTTTCATGATTGTACCTCCATTAGTTTTTAACGATTTTATAAAGGATCCACGATCCCTTTCTTTGACTAGTTACGAGCTCAAAGCCTATCGATAACAAGAATCGTTTAAATACTTCTTCTCTTTGAAATTTCGATAAAAAATAAGATAGCTTGTTATATTCACAAGCTAGTAAGAGCATCCCGTCTGATTTGAGTATCCTTCGAAGCTCTATAAAAGAAGCATCTAGGTCCTGCCAATGAAAATGTGTTTGAAAAGCTGTAATCAAATCAAAACTTTCATCAGAAAAGCCTGTCTCTCTAACGTCTCTTCGTTCAAAATTTAGATTGACCATTCCTATCTGTTTGGCTTGAGCTATTGCAGTATCTGAAATGTCGATTCCAGTTACAGTACTTCGCGGAAAGGTTTCTTTCAGTAGGATGGTTGAACGACCATTCCCAACTCCTACATCTAAGATTACAGGGTAAAATGTCCTATCCAGATGACGAATTGCCCATACAAACATGGGGATATAGGCTCGATTCCACAATTTCATCATTCGTTTTCCTAGAAAACCTGAAGGGTTCTTTGATTGCTGAATTAAAGAATGAAACATGAGTAATAAAAGTATGATAGAAATGATGATTATTATATGAAGCACTCTTCAATCCTCCACTTCTGGATAGCTACATTATACCATTTTTAGAGAGATTACAGCTAAATCAATCAACAAAACACTTGCATCCCAAAAGATAACTTTTGGGATGCAAGTCATTCAAAACGACTGTCTTTTACCTTACAAGGTTTTTCGTTTTTTGGCTTCTTTCGAGAAGGAAATATTCTTAATCTTCTCATAGCGTAAGAAGCGTTGAATGAGGCGCTGGTCGCTTACATCTGGTTTCAAATCAACCACGTAGTCCAACTTGATAAACTTATTGTCAACTGACTGGACAGAGGTCAACTCAAAGCTTTTACAGGCTGTTTCAAAGATTGCTTCAAAAAGGACTTCATAGTCTAATTCAGCTGGAAACTGAATTTGGACATAACGTCTGGTTTGACTAACCGAACTAAATCCCATCTTTTCTTTGATCAATTGCAACTGGAATAAAGTTTCTTCGTCCTCAACCTCTGTCCCCCAACGTTGCAACATCTTTTTGAAACGGATATAAGAATAGGCATATTTGCCTAGGTTAAATGCACAACCAAGCAGCCAAATGGTAAAGAATATTTCAAACCAAGGTAGACCTAGAAAAGCCTCCTAGAGATTTGCCCGGCTAGCTTTTTCAGCTACTTGAGAAACAGCTTGTCCTCCACTTGTATGGCCAGCTCTAACAGTTGTCTGAATAGTCGCTCCAGTACTCAGCTGAATCAAACCAGAACCAAACTAAGGACGGAATGGGAATAAAAAGCTCAACAAGATTAAAAACCATATAAAATACTTGACCTTGACTGAAATCTTGGTCTTAAGGGCTGCAAAAAGAAGGCTCAAAAACAGAACCAAGATCGAGGTTGAGAAACTGGTTAAGAGGAAAGACAAAAGGAACTGTTTCATGGATACTACCTCATCTTACTCTTTCTGATTCAGCAAATTACGCAGCTCATCCAGTTCATTTTCTGAAAAAGAATTAGATGAAAAGAGAGTCTTGACAAAGCCTCCCATGGAATGTCCGCTGTAGCGCTTCAAAAAGTCTGATGTTTCTACCTCTAGGTACTCATCTTCCGAAATTAAGGCCGTATACTGCCTTTCACGCCCCTTGCGAACACTTTCTAAAAAGCCTTTTTCCGTTAAGCGAGCTAAGACAGTTAACAGAGTCTGGGGTTTCCAATGGTTATCTTTCCCCAGTTTTTCCATAATTTGGGCAGATGTTGTTGGATTTGGCAGGTGCCAAATAATCTTTAAGATGGCAAATTCACCATCTGGTAAACGTTTAATTGAATGATTCATTATATTTCCATCCTTTCTAAAGTCTCTTCCTAATTTTATTCTACACATGTCTAATAAAAAAGTCAATCATTATATAAAAAAAGAGAGTGGAACAGAAATCGGTAATTCGTTAGAATTCGATTTCGTCGTCCCACCTCCGCAAAGTTGAGTAGGGCTGTAAAAGCTGATGAAATCAGCGTAGTAGAGCCCACTCAACCACTGCATCTTGCTCGACAATCCAAAGACAATTGAGAGGCTAGGACTTTTGTCCCAGACTCCTGTTTAGAAAAATAAACTCAGCAAAGTCAACATTGCCAAACCACCCTGCTTGAACAGGATTTTCGGATCACTAGTCACTGCACCGTAAGCAGCTACCAAGATGATATAAACCATAAAAATCCCCAGCCAAACTGGACTAGGCTGCACAAAAGCCGCAATCAAGACCAAAACAGCTATCAGCCCGTTGTAAACTCCTTGGTTTTTGAAAAGTGTATTGACCGACTGCTGCTCCAACTCCTCTTGAGGCATACCAAAGACCCGTGCTGTCGTAGCTGAGGTCGTTGCGATGGTCTCCAGGTACATAATATAGAAAAATTCCAAGGCAACCAAGCTTGCCAAAATCAGTGTAAAAACAGACATTTTCTTCTCCTTATAGTAATTTATGATGAAAAAAAGTATAACATATAGCAAGAAAAAGCGCTAAAATTTAGTTCCAATAAAATGGACGAAGTGTATTAAAATGTTTTAGATTGCATTTTTAAAATAGGCGTAGCAAAACTCAGCATTTTCTGATTAGATGTGATACAATATTTTTGAAAAATGGAGGTAAATTATGTTAACCTATGATTTAATTGTCATCGGCTTTGGTAAGGCCGGTAAAACATTGGCGGCCAAAATGGCGGCCCAAGGAAAAAAAGTTGCTTTGATTGAGCGAAGCAAGGCTATGTACGGGGGAACCTGTATCAATATCGCCTGCATCCCAACCAAGACCCTGCTTGTTGCAGCTGAAAAAGGCCTGGCTTTCGACCAAGTCATGGCTGAGAAGAATGCTGTAACCAGCCGTCTCAATGGGAAGAACTACGCAGCAGTCAGTGGAGCTGGTGTTGACATCATCGATGCGGAAGCTCATTTCCTTTCCAATAAGGTCATCGAAATCACAGCTGGCGATGAGAAAGAGGAACTGACTGCTGAAACTATTGTCATCAATACTGGTGCTGTTTCCAATGTCCTGCCAATTCCAGGACTGACTGAGACCGAACACGTCTATGACTCAACTGGCATTCAAAATCTGAAGGAACTTCCTAAACGCTTGGGAGTTCTGGGTGGCGGTAACATTGGCCTAGAATTTGCTGGACTCTACAACAAATTAGGCAGTCAAGTAACTGTACTGGATGCTGCACCTGTCTTTCTCCCTCGAGTAGAGCCTTCTATCGCTGCTCTAGCTAAGCAATACATGGAAGAAGACGGAATCCAACTCCTGCAAAATGTGCAAACCAAGCAGATTAAAAATCATGGTGATGAAGTTGTGGTTGTGACAGAGGATGGAGAATTCCGCTTTGATGCCCTGCTCTATGCTACCGGTCGTAAGCCGAATGTTGAGCCACTGCAGTTGGAAAACACTGATATCGAGCTGACAGAGCGCGGAGCTATCAAGGTCAACAAACACTTGGAAACATCTGTACCCGGCGTTTTCGCAGCGGGCGATGTCAATGGCGGTCTGCAGTTCACTTATATCTCACTGGATGACTTCCGCATCCTTTATAGCTATCTGGCTGGCGACGGCAGCTACACACTGGAAGACCGTAAGAACGTACCTACCAGCATGTTCATCACACCGCCTTTAGCTCAAATCGGATTGACTGAAAAGGAAGCCCAAGAGCAAGGACTGCCGATTGCAGTGAAGGAGATTCCTGTCGCAGCAATGCCTCGTGGACATGTCAATGCAGACTTACGCGGTGCCTTCAAGGCTGTTGTCAACACAGAGACCAAGGAAATCGTCGGAGCAACTATCTTCTCAGCAGGGGCTCAGGAAATTATCAATATCCTGACTGTAGCTATGGATAATAACATCCCTTACACCTACTTGAGCAAACAAATCTTCACCCACCCAACGTTGGCTGAAAACCTCAATGATTTATTTGCTATCTAATCTTAAGCCCCTGATGGGGCTTTTACAATCCCTACAAAAATTTAACTACATTTCAACCTCTTTTTGTGGTACAATAATGCTAGTTTATTTTAAAAAGATTGAGGAAAATTATGTCTGAACTGTATGATATTACGATTGTCGGTGGCGGTCCAGTTGGTCTATTCGCTGCATTTTACGCCCACTTGCGCCAAGCCAAGGTGAAAATTATTGATTCCTTGCCTCAGCTGGGCGGCCAGCCAGCCATTCTCTATCCAGAGAAGAAGATTCTGGATGTGCCAGGCTTTACCAATCTAAGTGGCGAAGAGTTGACTCAACGTCTGATTGAGCAGCTGGAAACTTTCCAGACTGAGATTTGCCTCAATGAAACGGTGCTGGATATCGTCAAATCTGATGATGGCTTCACCATTACGACTTCTCAAGCCCAGCATCGGACCAAAACCATCATCATCGCAATGGGGGGCGGTGCTTTCAAACCGAGGGCTTTGGAGCTAGACGATGCTGAAAGCTACAGCAACCTTCACTATCACGTTTCAAACATCAGCCAGTACGCTGGCAAAAAGGTTGTTGTTCTGGGAGGCGGCGATTCGGCTGTTGACTGGGCACTAGCTTTTGAAAAAATCGCAGAAACTAGTCTGGTTCATCGTCGGGACAACTTCCGGGCTTTAGAGCATAGTGTGGAAGAACTCAAGGCTTCTAGTGTTGAGATTAAGACACCATTTGTACCTAGTCGATTGGTCAGTGAAAATGGCAAGATTACCCACTTGGAAATCAGCCAAGTCAAAGGAGAGGATAGTCAGCTTTTGCCTCTGGATCATCTCTTTGTCAACTACGGTTTTAAATCCTCTGTCGGTAATCTCAAAGATTGGGGCTTGGAGCTCAACCGTCACAAGATTTTAGTCAACAGCAAGCAAGAAACTTCTGTGCCAGGTATCTATGCGGCTGGAGACTGCTGTAGCTACGAGGGTAAGATTGACCTGATTGCGACTGGGCTGGGCGAAGCACCTACTGCTGTCAACAATGCCATTAACCATATCTATCCTGAGCAAAAAGTCCAACCCAAACATTCTACAAGCCTATAAAAAAACAGCTGCCGAGCTCAAGCTCAGCAGCTTTTATAATTCATCAGCTTTCCCAAATAACATTACACGCATCTACCATATCTTACAATATCTTTTAAAACCGCTATATTTTCAGCTTTGAAATAACTATCTTTACATTATTTTACGGTTATTTACAGCATTTTTGCCCCTTTTTTGCCCCTCTCAAATAGGGGAATCATGCTCTGTTTCCGTTAAAACGGACATTTTTTATATTTTCCATTATACCAGAAAATCCCCAATCTTTCGATCGGGGCTAGATGATTTATTGAGTCTTTATTTTTAAATTGATATTCGCAGTTTCCGCTGCTTTTTTATTTGAATGTTCCCCAAGCTGCACCGTAACGCTTGCCGTTTTGAGTAGGCCCTGTTGCTACATAGTTCCGTTTGCCGCTTCCACCGATGTAAGATACCCAGACGAAGCCGTTAGCATCCACGATTACCGTATCATACTTAAAGCTTTGTCCTTTGGCATACTGATCTACCACCTCTCCTGAGGTGTCAGGAGCACGGCGGACGTTGATGGCATCTACGGTCACGGTCATTGTGCCGTTTTCGGCATATTGATTTGAGTCTGATACGCTAGTAGTTTCACCAGCAGTTTCACCGTCCGACTGCTCCGGCGTGATAAAATGTGCCACTGTCTGGATGTAATCAGATGCGCTGTAATAATTGCGTACAGGATAGCGGGCTCCTGCATAGTTTTGCTCAATCACAACGAGTTGACCACCATTAACCGACTCTACAACCACAACGTGGCCGTATGGGTTCCAGTCTGTTCCCTCGATGGTTAAAATCTGACCACTCTGCAGAACTCCATCGCTAGCAACTGTCCAGCCGTTCGCTTCCCAATCATAGCTTGTTCCGATGTTAGCTGCGCAAATTGTATCTCCAATTGCACCACTAACATATCCTACACCAGCTCCCAATCCAACTGTACTGTCTGGATTGATGAGGGTTTCATAGTAGCTTGCTAGGGCGTAACATTCGCCATTTCCAACTGGAGTCCCAGACCCCACCAAAGCGGCCAAATCTTGTAATGCTTCATTTACTGTTGTCATTTCTACTCTCCTTATAAAGTAATTTTAAAAACGGGTCAAGCATGATTGCAATAAAGCCAAGTGGAAATACTAACGGTATCAGTAATAGTAGTAAAAGCACTCTGCCTATCGCTTTCATGCTAGACCTCCTTGTCATTCATTTTCTTCTTGGTACTTTTTGCTTGAGATACCAAGTACAGTACCTGCGAACGTGGCAAGTAGTGCAATAGTTCCTGTGATTGCCGTTGTATCAAACTTGTACAAGGCACCCAAACCAGTAATCAATGTAATGCCAGCTGGTACTACTACGGTAACAGCTTTTTTTGCTACATCATACTGTGAGTTTGATAATTTCATATATCACTCCTTTTTCTTGTGGTTATCAACCCGATCATTTATAAATGTGGTCACATAGGGTATTTTAAGCCCTAAAATATCCAGATTTGTCACTAAGCTAGCACCGTAGCTTGCACAAAGAGCTGTTATAATCATATCAGCTAGTGAGCCGGCATTGGCAAAGAGGAAAAATGGATAACCAATTGCTGCAATAACGAAAATTGCTGAATGTGTCACGATCCCAGTTCGAGCTTTTCGACTGGAAAAGTTTTTAAGTGCCCAGGCTTTACAAAATCCTGTGACGACATCAGCCACAACTAGTACCAATAGAATGAATACGAAAAAGTGGTCGTCGATACCCGTTTCGTAAAAATCCTTTACGACATCGAGGATCGCCCAAAGTCCATCTGATTCTTGCATCTACCACCTCTACGCTGTTTCTGCTTTGCCAGCTGTGTCAAGCTCCGCCAAAATTTCATCTTCGATTTGATAACACAGTTTTCGCAGATTTTCCTCATCTTTACGCATATCACTTCGATGTTTAGCGTATAGCTCAGATTCATGCAGTGTTTCAGAAACAGTTGAAACGGCTGTATGATCGATATTTACTACCGTGGTTTTCACAAGCTTTTCTTGCTCGTCCTCGGTTGCGAAAAACTCTGCCACAATCTGGCGTGATTTTGAGACTTTTAACATAGTCTGTACCTCCTTTAATTTATGCTCTAATTATCCCTCTAGTCGCTAGGGATTTTTTACTCAATTAGGCCAAGGATTGTCTGTGACGTAAGTAACCGTACCAAGCCAGACCGCATCCGTTGTATATGATGACGTTAAAGATACATCCCCTGCAGTATTGATATGCAGTACACCAGTCCCAACAACATTAGCTGATACATTGGCATGTAATATCAATGATATATTTTGCACTGGTCTATATCCGATTGGTATGTTTTCAGCCATTTTGGCATTTTCATATTTCTGATTGATGCGAACAATTCTACGTTCTAAGGATATAGTGACTGTATCACCAATCCTAGAAGCATAAGCCGCCATACCATAAGGTAAACCAACAAGTGTCTTATATAGGATTTTTTGTTTAGGATCTGGTTTTAAAGCTTCTAGGTCAGACTTTGAAGCTACACTAACCCACTCTTGCCAAACGCCATCTGACATTACTCGGTAAGCCAATGCCGTACCAGCAAAATCAACAGCTTCTTGTAAAACATAATCATTATTATGCCTTGTAACTCTTACATAGATACTTTTATTTTCAGTATCAGGAGCATTATTTAGATTGTACCCTGTATAGTAGCCCGTGGCCTGATAATTATTCCAATCATCAGTGGCCATTAAGGTCATACCCGAATGACTGGTGAGCTGATGCTGCTGAATCGGCTTGTTGTTAGCATAAATATCACCTCCGACATCCAGAGCGCCACGCTCACGGACTTTATTGATACCAACACCATCTTTATCCATAGACATCACAACTGATCGAGTTGGCACTTCGAACCGATAGCTAGAACTAGTAAAGCGATCCTCGACAGTCCCAACAACAATATAAGATTTGTCTGCAGGGTATTTACTGCCCAGATTAGCAGCGGAATTGATCAGAGAGGAAAGAGTAGTGAAATCACCTCTGGCTGGCCCAACATCCTCTACAAATCTATCCGTACCAAATGGCGCTATCTTAAAGCGCAATCTCATGATATTTTTCTGTGCTCCGTCAATTGTCAGAGGTGCGATTTTGGCATTACGGATAATTTGCAACTGGTCAGCATTTGCCCCGATCCGCTGTACATCAAAGCTGATTTGTGGCAGATGGTAATCTAATACATTGATAGTCACATCTTTTGGCGCACTAGTCCTACCTCTACTATCTGTGACGGTTGCTCTGATAGTTGCCTGCCCAGTAAAGTCTATATCGCCAAATATATCATTTTTATCCAAGGCATACGGTTGACCAACAATCTCTGCATGATAGCTAACAATAGTCGAACCATAAGCCCCTGCAGATTGCCCAAGACTCACTCTAATACTAGATAAAACACGGATAAAGTGATTAGGCTTGAGCATCTGTGCAACAGTCGTATTAGTATCTGTCACACTCAGACTTGATAGTGTCGGTTTAACATTGTCAGGGATAGTCAATTCTAACCTTTGACTATCCCTCCCAACCTCTGCACCGTTGTTGTAAGTGATGTAAGTAATCGTACCAAAGCCGCTTGCAGCGTCAGGCGTTTGCTCACACAAAGCCATTTCTGGTGTCCATGTATAACTGGTTTCAATATTATCTCCAGCTATTTTTTTATCATAATTACCATATTTCACCCAGATAGAGTGCTTGAAATTATTATTTTGACGACTTATATTTAGAGTTACAGGCTTTCCAATTGTCGCTTTAACACTTGTACCAGTACTAGCTCGTTGAATTTTGGACAATCTCAAACTTTCTGATACAGATGACGACGTATAGTATCCTATGTTTAGAGGTAAACTAGCTGAGATAGTGACAATTTTATTCCCATCACTATCATGTGGCACATTTACATCTATTGCCTTGAGCAACACAGTTTGCCCTTGCGATATTTTACAATCAACTTGGAAATTCTGAGCTTTGCCATCAACAGTTATAGTCAGTGTACGCATAATGTGTTCGTAAATCGCTGCTTGACTATTTGCAATCAATTTTACTTGTACATTCACTGTCGAGAAATTCCCGGTTTGGTTTGGGGTGTTCCAGCCAGATACAATTTCAAGTTGCATTGCTGGCCCCCATAAACCGCCGAAGATATTACGAGCCATATTAAGCACCTCCTACATACATTGTTAAATTACGATCTGGATTTGTTGGATCTTGCATAGTCACAAAACGACCAATCCGCAAGCTCTTAACAAATACACCATTATCAATCTTGAGCACCCCTTGAGAAATAGATGCTACTTCTTTTCCTCCGGACACAAAGGATATCCTGTCGTGAGAAACCAAGACTTTAGATGATCCATCTTTACGACCGACAATCAATCCCTCATCAGACTGGCTCATGTAAGTATTCACAAACTCAGTCACAGTCTGTAACTCACCGACTTTTCGTTGGAGATCTATCATCCGCTCACTGGCTTTGATGATTGCTGCCTCTGCGCTTTTTCTCCCTGCTTCCTCAACTGCTGTGAGATTCTGGATTTCTTTTATCCATTTTTCGACTACAGAAAGAGCAGCTTTTGCCTCCAGCTCCGCTTTAAGGACATTATCACGCTCTGCCAGCTTGTTTAATTGTTCTTGGGTTAAACCTTGGTCAGCTTTGGAGTTTATAGCGTCGTCTACATCTGAAGGTTTTAAGCTAAATGCAGTACCAATATTTCCGGTTTCTAATTTAGGTTTCTTTAGGTATAGTATTGAATTTGTGGAAAAGTTAAAACTATAAATATAGAGCCTGACTTCTCTACTAAAATCGACATCATCACTTAACTTAATAGAGCCTCCTAAGCGCTGCCAACTACCTGCACTAGGCACATTTACCATGGTATGTCCTGAGTGAAAATTTCGGCTACCATCACTTTTGTAATAATAGAATCCAAACCAAATCTTAGTCCCTGTTCCAGTTGCGTATAAATCAGTAGAAAAATAATACGTACCTATTCTTAAATCTTTATTTGGAATAATAAGGCTTAATGCTTTCCAGTTTCTAACACCATTACTCTCATTGAATTCAATTACTGGACTGTCAGAGGAAAATGTCTTATTCACGAAAGCGTGATAATTACTTGTTGGATTCGGAATACCCCCATTATACAGATCTTGCCATTTGTTGATAATGGTGTTTCTATGGATTTTCCCTCCTACTGTAAAAGTTGTTAAGGTTTCCGTAGTTTTAGAGAAATCTGCATTAGGTAAAATATTAACTCCCCCGACCTCAACCGTTCCAACCATATCCACCCACTTATACCTAGCTGGGTCTGTACTGTCAGCTACGGTATAGTCTGTGTATGTGCCGAGGTAGCGCTTGTTACCTGTCTGTGTCGTGCTAAAATCAGTCCGACCATCTGCACTATTGGCGTAAGCGAAATGCACATAAGGGGTCTTACCGTCTAGACCTGCTTTACCAGGTACGCCCTGTGCACCGTCAGAACCTTTCCACTTCGTCCACTTGTAAGCGGTAGGATTGTTGCTGTCAGTTGCCACAAAATCCTGATACATACCGATATAAGCCTTGGTTTGGTCAGTCTGGCTGAAACCTCCACCAGTTGCATTATCTGCGTAGGCTATATGAGTGTACTGTGTCCGACCATCTGCACCCTTAGCACCAGGTATGCCTTGGTCACCCTTGGGGCCTTGCAAGCCTTGGATACCACGTTCACCTTGAGGGCCCCTATCTCCAGTAGCTCCTTTATCACCTTTTGCACCAGTATCACCCTTATCGCCTTTGATAAGTGCCCACTTATACCTAGCTGGGTCTGTACTGTCAGCTACGGTATAGTCTGTGTATGTGCCGATATATAACTTTCCAGCACTGTCTGAGACGCTAAATCCTTGAGTACCATTAGCGTTAGCAGCATAAGCGATATGTAAGTATGGAGTACGACCATCTTCCCCTTTGGCTCCAGGAGTTCCTTGAGCTCCATCTTTTCCATGAACTCCAATTAGAATTGGAGGAATAGTGGCAGTGGTGTTATCCGTATAGGTATCAAGCCTATAGCTCCATAAAAACGGTTTTTCTAAAGTTAGTATAGGGGTATGAATATCCCAAGGATCATCCCGATCGCCAGTTACACAACGTACACCACAAATTTCTATATTCCCTGCCCCACTTTGGCCGAACTGGATGGCAGCATTTCTATTTGAATCTGCCGTAAAGGTTAAACTAAACCATTTCCAATAAGTATGGCTGATTACTGTACTTAGTATCTTATTAACTTCACCTGTCTCGTCCGTCCAGCATCTCATGAGCAATCTAACGTTAGCTTGGGTACTGGTTTTAGAAACTCGAGCCCAACATGATATAGTATATTTCTGACCAACTTCTAAATTGATGAATTGTGCTAAATCCTTGTTGCCATTATTGGTATTGTTTTTGACTCGGAGTATTTTGGTAATATTAGGGCTGGGAGAAGCTTCGGCTGGCAGGATATCGACAGTACCATTACCCCAACTTCGGATAACCCAAGTTCCATTTCGACCGTTTCCCATAGGTAAAGTCTCGGAATTACTTAATAAATTTGGGCGAGGAGGAACCATATTTTCAAGAGAATCTGTAACCGTGTAAAATTGAGTAGAAGAGATTACACCTCTACCTGAATCACCTTTTACGCCATCACGTCCATTCTGACCATCATTGACATTAACTAGTGTAATTTCGTCTGTTGCTACCTCATCATTACCAATGTAAGCAGCCACTGCCAGAGTCGCTGTGCCAGTTATACTTTCACCTCTAACAAGATAGGTCATACCTACTGTCACATTGCCATCAAGCGACCAGCGCCAAGTGACATTAGCAGAAATAGGTTTTCCGCCCTTAAATAGAGATGGGGTGATAACTGTTTGGCCAGTATTATTTTTAAAGATAGTTCCATTGTCTGTTGCTAGCTTGATTGAGTATGGTTTTGTGGTCTCAAGGAAACGTTCCAGTGCTGCTTGAATGCTATCTGATAAGCTGTTTTCTAGTGCCTTAAAGTTTGATGCAGTTGTCTTGTTTCTAGTTGAATTTGTAAAACTGATTTTCTGTTCAGAAATTCTCGCTTTAACAAAAAGCACTGGAGCAAACCCGCTATCATAGATCCTGATAGTATCACCAATGTCAGCGTCAATAAAGCCATCGATTTCATAAGTCAATGCTGGGTAAGCGTTTTTCTTTAGGTTTCTTATACCAGCAGTCCGAATGACTGATGGATTATCACTATCAACTTCTAGATCCTTTCTGATCCACTGGTCAGCCTGCGTTCCAGATGTAAACGTTGATGGGTACATTTGAGCAGCTATAGGAGCATAAAGCCCATTACCACTTTGATAAAACTCACGAACCCCGTCTTTATTATTTTCCGAATAAGCAGGGGTTAAGCTACCAATTGTAACAACCTCCTCAACTTCTTCGCCTTTGTCGTTCTTGACGGTGCGCTTACCAGTTGGCACAAGCATGGTATAGATGCCAGTCTTATCAATCTTTCTTTTAATTGATCTTAGGTTTTTCCCATAAGTTAGTTGGATGTCATTGCGAACTTGGCCAACCCCTTGATGCTTATCATCGTTCTCGTGATAGACATTAACCTTAAATGACTTGATAGAGCTATCTGCATTTAATTGAGTATCAAATTCAATCTCTGCATCAAATTTTTTGGCCAGACTTAAAAGCCGGGCTAATTTTGTATCTTGCCCCTCCCATTCAAGCGTGCGTTTGCTATCCGAAATTTCATTTATACCAACAGATAGATGAGTGAAATTCAATAGATCCATTGCGTTACAGTATTCCACAAAAGACATTGCCTTATCTGATTTGTACGGATTGGCATACTCATTGATAAGCTCAAGGTTCAAATTTTCACAGTAACACTTGATTGTTTGCTCATCTTCTTCAACGGTCATAACGCTAAACACATAGCTTTTACCCTTGTATTTAAAAGAGACAAAGGCCTTTTCATTCAATAGGTTGTATGCTCTCTGTGAGATCGTATCTGATTTGATTGATTTTTTGAAGACTGTAAATTCAAACGTTGATGATCCTGTTTCCAAATTTCTTGTCCAGGTATCGTCATAATAATTCAGCGTTGTTTGTTTGTCATTATCAACAAATGCCACTTTTCTCAAATTTGCATCATGAATAGTTAAGAGCATTATAGCCACCTTTCTTCAAACTCGATTTTTACATCCGGCTTTCTTTTACACCAGCTAGAAAAATAGACCTCTAAAGTAGATTCCCCCGGCGGAATAGCCACCCACTTAGAGGCATCTACGACATCCCCCATATCTGGCTTTCCGTCTACAAAAACAGTATCATCCTCACTATTGATAACAACAGATGAACCTATGCGATAGCGGTTAGGAATGTCCCTGATTCCTGTTACGAAATCTTTTCTATAGATGATACTATCCAAGTATAAATGACTAATCATAGGATTATTTCCTATAGATGCAATAATGACTTGGATTTTGGCAGTTTTGATACCTTTTATCTCTGGCACATGAAACTGAGGGTAAGTTCCCCACCAAAAGACCTGAACGACATCATCACGCCGCTGGATGTCAGACCAGCCCCGCTCCGCGTTAAAGGGGTTGTGGTTATCATAATGTGTTCCTGTAAAATTCCATTTTTTCACTAATCGAGGAGCACCATCTCCACGAACTAAGAAATTATACTCACAATCAAGACCAAACCATCTTTTGTAAGTCTCTACTCCATAGATGAACCTTCCAGTATCATCCATAAAGTTTATTTTCATGAGCCCCATTTGATTTCCTGCTCCAAGCCAGCAAATCTGCCGCCACCAGAGATAATCATTTAACGCTCCTTTTTGGCCAGAACTATCGACAGGGATTTCCCAAGAAATCGTTCCAGATCTGTTGCCTGGTACTAGAGCTAAGTGTGGTCGCCCCCAATTGTTTTCAATTCCGAGTGCCCCAGATTCTTTCATTGCTGCTGCAAAGCCTTTTGTGATGCCGTTATTCGTAACGTAGTCAAATAAGATTTCTGATTGCTTATAGCTCTGTAAGTCTGTCTCCTCTCTGTTACCAATTTCCATAGCACCGCTAGAATTAACTAGCCCAACATAGCCATTTTCTGCATTGTGCTTGACTGTCACGATCGGATAAGCATCTACTGTACCATTGTTTCTCAGATTAAAAACCATCTTATCTGATGAAATAGTCGCATTAGAAAAGCTATCAAACTTCTTATAAGCCGTACTATGGGCTACACCGTCAGGGATGAGGATTTTAAACTCTGAGCGCTGAAACCATCGAGTGATATTGCTTGGTGTAATATCATCTACTGGCATGCCCATATAGTATTTGTCTGGCTCATCTCCGTAAGTGATCTTGACTGGCTCTAACACATTCAAGACTCCAGCTAATTCATGCTTAAGTTGTTCCATAGCAGCACCATCAATTGTTTTCATATCAAACTTGATAGTGTGCTCTTTCTCACCACGTTTCACTTGCTGGATATTCACGCCCAATAAAGGAGCGCTATCAATTGATACGCTCCTTTTGTTACCAATGGGGCGGATAATATCTGTAATTCTCAAGAAACGTGACAAGTCAACGCCGTTGAATGTCATTTCTTTTGTCATTTATCTATCCCTCTCATCCTGTTATAAATTTTCGTTTGCTTTTCTTGATAAGCTCTTTGTCTATCACCAGTTCTTGCAACCAATGTATCTCCATCTAAATACGTTTCTACTGGTCGTTCTACCGCTCTCTCAGCAATATCAAGAGCCTTTTCAACTAGTTCATTAGCTTTATCCTTAGTGGATTCCACTTTAGCTTTAATTGCATTTTCAAGATCAGATTTAATCTGTACCACTTTAGATAGCTTAGATTTACCAACCCCTATCACATCTTCGGCTTTAAAGCTAAATGATTGGATTTGATCGTACATGCTACCCATAGCATCATCAACTTTGTAAGCATCTTTTAAGATACCAACAGCCATACCTTGGGGGATATATCGCCCAACATTATCCCGAAATAGTCGAGACGGTGAGTGAATACGGGCTTTTGCTTGCGCCGCACGTTCAGCTTGTGCTACTAAGGCATTAGCAGCGGCCGTGACAGCACCAAGGGCTGAATACATCCCTTGAGCTAAACCTTGGCCAATCATAGCTCCGACATAACGCATCATGCCAACGCCTGACATACCAATAGACCTTGCAGTATTTACTAACACTGTCATAGAGGCCGAAACTTGACCTTGACCGCTTATCAATCCCTGAGCCATATTTTGAGATGTTCTAGCGCCGATTTGACGACCCTGAGCTATCATTTGAACGCCAACAGAGCGAACCACAGCAAGCATCATCTGCATAGAAGACTGTACTTGTGCAGACATTGAGGCAAATGCAGCGCTGACTGATGCCGTGCTTGCTGAAATAGCTGTAATCTGGCCAGATGCACTTGCAGCACTTGCTCCAACCCGTACAAAGGTAGCAGAAACTATTGTAAGGCTTGAGTTAATTGCTAAAACCTGAGCACCAAATACAGTAAAGCCCATAGCTGACTGTATTAAAGCAGGCGTAATCGTCATTACTTGAGCTTTCAATGCGGTAAGAGGTGCATTGAGAGCTGACAGACCAGCAACTCCAGAAATGGCCTGACTTGTGAAACTTGCAAAGCTTGAAGCAGCTGACGTAAGAATTGATGGCAATACTGTAACAGCAGTCTGTATAGATGTGATTCTAGTTGCAAAGTTTGTTAATACCGAAACTGTTGTATTAGCTTGGCTTGATACTGTTGCCATGCCAACACCCAGTATTTTCATGCCATTTCCAGCTTGTGCAAGACCTGCTGAATGACTAGCAATTTTACCAACGCCAAGGGCAACAGCCCCAAGAGATGCCGCCATATCACCAAGGTTTGTATTAGTAATCTTAACAACACCAGTGGCCAAAAGATTGAAACCTTTACCCGCGTTTAAAGCAGCTCGACCAATCGAATCAAAGATACCAGATATACCGTCTAAAATGGTTCTGACAGCGTTTCCAAAGCCCTCTATAACACCTTTCGCTCCGTCAAGCACGCTTTTGATGACATTGCCTAGCGTACGGAATAGATTCGCTATGCTGTCTATTATCGGGCTTATCTGAGCGACTAATGTAGTAAATGCCTCAGCTATTGATTGCAGCACGGGAGCTAAAGCTTGAGCTATCTGCACAACCGCTGGCATAAATGGAGTCAAAGCCTGCACGATCTGGACAATCGCATCAGATACAATTTGGACAACGCTTGTAAACACATTGCCTATAATTTCGACAATTGGGGTCACGGCCTCAATGATGGCCGCAATACCTTGGCTGAAAGCACTAATCACAGGCGGTAAAACGGAGGCGATAGAGGTTATCGCTTCTCCTAAAGCTGAGACGAACGGAGCGGCTGCACCGAATGCTTGCCCGAAAGCTACGATTAGAGGCGCTAAATTAGCCAATGCAGACGTCACAATCGGTAACACACCAGCTACTGTGACAATGGCTTGGGCAAAAGCTCCAATAATTGCAGTAGCTACTGTAGCAAAAGCTTCTCCTACCGCATTGATGATAGTTGCCACCCCCTGCCCTTGCGTAGCCAGCAAAGCGAACCCTGCTGCTATGATGGCCACACCAGCTCCAATCCCAACGGCAGCTGTAGCAACCGCTCCACCGAAAGCCAGGATATTGGCCACGCCTGCGGTTTGCAAGGCTGCGCCAAATGCTAAGATGACTTGTGACAGCCCGCTTAATGCCGCCTTGATACCGACACCTATGCCGGTTGCAGCAGATTTGAAAGCCCCTCCGATAGAGCCAATAACAGAGCTCAAACTACTCAAAATTTGAGCGATTTTAGACCGTCCCTGCGTAATAGCTTCAGCTGCTCCGCTTGCGGCTTCTGTTGCATTCCTTCTGAAGATGTTAAAAGGGTTAAAGGATTTTAAAAAGTTAAAGGTTTTGAAGCCAGCAACTAAACCAACCAAACCGCCTGCTATTGCCTGAATTGCTCCAGCCGGCAGCGAACTGATAAAGTTAGCTGCTACAGTTGCAGCCTGAGAAAGCCACTTTACCACATTCCCAAGGACACTAGCAAGAGTGTTTAGCTCGTTTGAGGCGGTTAGACTATTCCAGATATGACCGATAGCTCCTGCAATACTCTGGATAGCGCTGATAAAGGCAGATACCGCCCCAGTGTTAGCAAAGGCAGTCCAAAAGGCCTTAACTTTTCCTGCTAGGTTTGAGATAGTGCTGCTAACTTTTGCTACAATCTTCTCTACATTGATACTCTCAAGGAATTCCCCTAGACCATCAGCTAGTTTGCCGAAATTTATTTTTTCTAGAGCGTCTGATAGAGCATTGACCGCCTTAATACCAAATGCATTAAGTTTTTCAAACGCTGGCATGAGCTTGTTAGAGAGACTTTCTTTTGCCCCGTCTATAGCTTGATCAACCGTCTTGAACTCAGTAGCCATCTTCTGGAAAGCGTCAGAGTTCCCTGCACGGTTCATAGCGTCAAAGAAATCCTCTGTCTTGATTTTGCCATCTTGAACAGCTGATACCAGCTCAGCGGTAGACATCCCCATCTCTTTAGCAACTGCTGCCATACCAGCAGGAGCTTGCTCCATCATGATTTTAAAGTCCATCCAGGCTACTTTAGGCTTACTTGCCATCTGAGTAGCTTGAGTAGATAGTGATTTCATGGCTTGGGCTGGGTTTTCCGCTGAGGCTGCAAGCCCACCAAATGCCTTAACCAGACTACCAACATTCTTAGTACCGACTGCGTCAAGTTGTGAGTAGGTGTTTGCCATGTCCGAAGCTGAATAGATTGTTTTGGTTGCAAAGTCCTGCATCTCAGTCTTCGCTTTTCTTATTTCGTCAGAAGAGCGACCAAAGGCTTGCAAATTCCCCTCAAAGGTCTTCCAGGCTTTTTGCGAGCTGTTCAACTCTCCGACCATTTCCCGGATGCCAGAGCCAACCATACCTATACCGGATGTGATAGCTGAGCTAACGAGGTTAGCACCTAAAACAGACTTAAACACTGAGCCAAGCTTCGACCCGCTCTCACTTAATCCACTAAATAGACTTTTCAGTGATTTTACTTCACCTCTAGCCTTTGTACTATCTAAATCAATGGTAATGGTCACTTTTCCATCAGAAGCCATTTAATACCCCCTTTCTTAAATATCAGGTAGCGAATATTCTTCTTGTAATTTGCGCATTCTTTGTTTTTCTTTGGGATCTTCACCCTTTTGGGGTTTCCATGCCCTGATTTTCATCACTTCAACAAATTTAGTGCCATCTGGCAGACCAGCTAATAAAGCGTTAAATTTCTGCCAGTGCAATTTCCCCTGTTCTTCAATCAAATCAATCTGATAAGCCTGCATAAACGATGAAAAAATGTACTCACCATCGTATTTGATTGAAAATAAGGGTTTGTCATTACCGTCTGACTGTTCTTTAGGCTTTTTAGGTAATACATTCCCCTCAATGTCATATCTATCAACCTCATCAACAGCTTTTGTAACCTGTATATGTTTTCTAAACACTTCTTCATAGAGCGCTAAAGCCTCTTGTGTGTCCATATCTTTAAAACTTTCATCATCAGTTAGCTTAGCTAGTGCTAATTTAGGTTTTAGATGTGGCGGGATATATTTTTTGCTCCACATATTAAAGACCCACAGTACACGGTCAAACGATAAGAAAAGCTGATACTCTTTGTCATCGAGTACCAGCCTGTCATCCATTTTTTTGGAAATATCAAACATTATTCAGCAAGATACTTCTTAAATGCTTCATCGTTTTGTCGTTCTTCGTTGACTTCTCGCAAAGCATCAGCGATCTGCAAGAATAATTTGAGGTAAGAAATTGTATTCTGGCCACAAGCATCATAAAGTTTTTGTGGCGCTTCGTCATCAAAAGCTGCTGTGAAAAATTCATCTAGCAAGTCTTTGAGTTCTTTCCGCAATTCCCATTCCGTACCAGATTCATCAATCTGCTCAGCCTTTGTCTTTAATTCAGCGGATTTCTTCTCAAGCATCTCGCTCTTTTCATCCGTTGGTTGAAATTCAAGGGTGACATCTCCAATAATGAATGTCGTAACATCCTTGAGATTTCCAAAGTTATAAGTACGTGCCATGTTCTCTATTTCCTCCAAAATCAATTTTTTTAAAGAGTAATTGCTTTTTCGATCGGCGCTTTGATCCATTTGAGTTTGCAACTAAATTCTTCATAATCTGTTGCATCTCCTGATCCAGCCTTAATTTCAGAAGCATTTGCGACTTGAGTGAGTGATTTCTTGCCATTGGACTCAATCACTCGGTGCCACAAACGGCGGCCATCACCAGTCTTGTACTTCATGTTTGCAATAAGCGCCTGTGCCTTATCTTCGGCATCATAGATACCCTCAGCTGTGTAAGCACCAGCAACCGATGTGACAGTTTCTTCTTTTGTGCCATCGCCATCGTAATAGCCTTTGTCATCTGTTTCTTCGTCAGTATCATCTTCGATACTTTCGATATATTTGGCCAATGGGAAAAATTCATTATCAGCCGGTACAATGTCTGCTTTACTTGGGTCGAATGGCGCTACCAAGTGCTTGCGCTTGGCATTTTTTTGACGTACCATGTGTTTATCCTCCTGCGATTTCTAATTTAGCGGTTACTTGCAATGTATAGACAAAGTAACCTTGTTCATCTTTTCCGTTGATACCTGGTTTCCCGACATCAAGAGAAAGAAAAGTATAAGTGTTATCTGTGCTAGGTAGCTCAATATCAAAACCTGATAAGTCTCCATTGATTCGCCAAATCGTATCACTGGCCTTTTGATTGCTCTTACATTTAACAGCAATTTCAAACGGTAATGACACCTCTCTAGTCCCATCCATGTATTCCTTATCAATCGAACCTCCCGGCAAAGCATTGATGACTAAATCATCCTTATCATCCTCAAAATAATCAAGGCGTGCTTTCATCGGCAGATTTTCGATTTCATTGATATGTGCCAAAAGCACTTCCTGAAAATTTTTGTTATTCTGCATCATCATCTCAACCCCATTGCTCTAATGGCGACTCGTTTTAGTTGGTCAACATTGGCCTTTAGTGGTTTATCCCAGCGCTTTCCAGTTCCGGGTGTTGTATATCTTCTAAAGACTACAATCCCATTCGTTCCGTGAAAATGGGCTCTAGCATAAACTGTGTTATAGCTAATATCACCGTTCGACTCAATGCGGCCAGACGCTCTCAAAGGGCCACCCCTAAAAGGTATATATGGCTCCATGATCATCATCCCTTGACTAGCCATTGCTAGCTTGCCACGTTTCTCAGCTTCTGGAGATAGTTTTCTGTCAACACCACCAAGATCAACAATGACTCTAACATCAGCCATCAAATCACCTCGATTTCATAGCTAAATATTTTGCCGTTCAGAAAATTAGGTTGGTAGCCTGTGACAACATAATCACGCGCCCCATCATTCACAATCGCACCAAGCCAACTATCGTCAACTGTCACGCTTGCAAATTTAGGATAGATATAGATAACACCGACTTTCTGCCTTGTTTTGGAATTGTTAGCACCTATGACACTCACTGACCTATCAAACCGTACAGGCTTAATATCCAATGGGTCAGAGTAGCTAACATCCCCAAAATCATTTTTGTCCGCAACCTTTCGGACAGTAATAGCATCAGTCAATAGCCGTTTATCTATCATAATCAACCGCTGTGACTAGGCTAAAACCCGCTTGTCTTAGGATGTTTTCGGCATCCAGCGAAAGGTTGAACCGCTGACCTGCCGATCCATTTTGAGACTTGCGATAAGAGATTGATGTGCGGCCGATGGAAACACTTGTCATAGCTTGTTTGTCATCGGCTGTCATGATGCCTGAAACATCCAGATAAGCGATTTGAAAGGCCATGGCTAGCTTTACCGCCTGTTTTCGGTAATCTGCTTCTTTATCAAAATCAATGTGTCTTTGATAAAGGCCTTGGGTATAGAGATTGATGGCAACCTCTGCTCGCTTTGCTAGCTTTTCAAAATCAGCTACCTCATCAAAGCCTAACTTGACAAACTCATCTTTAGTTAAATAAGTCATGCGTAACCTCCTTTACAAATAAAGGGTGTTACCACCCCTTATTTTTCATCTGCTGCATTCGCTACTGGCTCAGTTGCTTCATCGTCTGGTGTTTCATCAACATCTTTCTTTTTTCGATTTGATTTCTTCGGCTTGTCATCATCAGCCACCACAGTATCGGATGACTCATCTGCTGCATTCGCTACTGGCTCAGTTGCTTCGATCGGCACAAGGGCAGCTGCAACATCTGGGAAGACCGGTTTCAAATCAGCATTCACTGCTTCTGCGTATTCCTTTTCAAGATCGATGATTTCATCAACGATTACAGATTTGTTGAGACTTGTGAAATAAATGTTCTTAGTCGCTTTATATAACGCCATAGCTTACCTCCTATACGACTGTTCCAGTCACTTTGACAACAGCTTTTTTGTTGTCATCCAAAATGTAAGTACCACCTTTAGCAGCAGCCTGTAATTGCACTCCATCAAAGTTTGTGGATTCAATAGTACGAGCTGTTGAGATACCTACAAATGGGATAACAATGCCATCTGGTGAAAACACTGCTAAGACACCAGTGTCAAAGTATTGTGCTGGTGTTTCCACCAATGCAAAGCCTTTGTAACGTGCAAGACCATTATTATCAATAGAGACACTAGAACCTTTAGCGGATGTGTTTGCTGTCATATCAATAATGGCATTGTACAGCTCTGGGCGTAAGTAAATGGTAACTGGTGCCGTTACTTCTTGGTTGATGTAATAAGCATTGACCTTGTTAAACAAAGCCTTTACCTTTTCTTCTGTGAAATCAGCAAGCGCCTCTGTCTGACCTGCATTGTCTGACATAAATTTACCAATACGCTTGTTCATTTGACGCGTCTGCGCCTCTGATTGCAATTTCAATCGGTCTGCGATAGCAGCATTTAGGTCATTGTTCACAGTGTAACGATCAAGACCTTCATGAATTGTTAGTGTGTAACCATAATCGACATCTGTATTTTCATACTTGATTTCTGTCAGATTTCCAAACCGTGATTTTTGTCCTGTTCCATCACCAAAGCCCCCATCATTAGCACCTGTTTTGTATTCTCCAATAACAACAGGTGTATTGTTGGTTTTCACCGAAAAAGCTTTAGCATTTTCTTGTACACCATCCAAAATTTGGATTGATGACAAAGCTCCTGTAAAGGCTGCACGGACTCCAAAAACAGTTTGCAAGATTCCCGCATATTGTTTTTCATAACGGCGAGTCGTAAGATTTTGATTAGGCATAGTCTAATCTCCTTTCATTTATTTACCGTAACCATCAATAACAGCTTGGAATGGGTCAACTTTTCCTGCTCCATTCGCCGCCGGATTACCTGGTGGCAAGATATTTGGGTTAGGCTTGCCATCTTCTTCTGCTTTAAAGAGATATGGGTCACTTTCCTTTAGACCATTGAGGATGTCATCTAGTTTAGGTTTGCCACTGTCATCTAGTTCAACGGCATTAACATCAATAAACTTCATCAAGGTTGATGGATTGTGTGCGGTGGTATCTTTCAAAGCAAGATTGATAGCATTCACCTTATTTGTTTTGGCCAGTTCGGCTTCTGCATCTGCTTTGTACTTGTCATATTCGGCTTGCAACTTCTCAAGAGCTTCTTTCTGTTCAGCGCTTGTATTTGCATCTGCTTTCATGTTTTTAAGTTGTGCCTCTGCATTCTGCAACTGGTCTTTCAGACTATCTCGCTCTTTGGTGATAGTTTCCAAGGCTGATTTGTCCTCGTTGAGCTCTTTTCCTCGCAAGGCAAAGACTGATTTAGCCTGTTCATCTGTCAATCCAAGTTTGAGTAGTTCTTCTGTCGTAAATGCCATTTATACCCTCCTAGTTCTTTTTTAGGTGGATAACTCCCACCTCAAGCAAAATATTATTTACTTTCTCAATATACCTTTGATTAGATGGGATTTTTTACGGTTTTAGGCAAACAAAAAAGCGCTGCACAGGGCAACGCTAGATTATGTGTATAATTTCTCTCTGCTGTAATCTCGATACAGAAAATCATAGCTATCTACAAGATTCCTGATTTTGTTTTGATACATTCTAACCTTGAGTTTTTCAGCTTGTATCAATTCATTATCTTTCATAGTATTTGCGTAATGCAAACGCTCTTTGTGATGCCTAATAGTCCGCTCAAGTGCTCTTTGTTTCGCTTGGATGCGTGCATTTTCCTCTGCCTGTTCTGGTGTTAGGTCTGCAAGATAATCTGGCAGGTCTGGCATTTCATTCACACCAACTATAAAAGGAGTTAGATAGTGGCCACAATGCACTCCAAGACACCCGCCAGCTGATCCGTAATCATAATCATACAGCGAATAGACTTTAGTGCCATTGATTACCCTAGTTTCTCCAAATGTGACTATCTTCCCTTGGATGGGACTGCAAGCCGGCCGCGCTGTACGCTTAATTGAATAGTAAAAGGTATCTATCCCCATCTCTTCTGCTGGAGCTGTACGCATCTTATTAAAAACCTTGTACATCGTACTCTTGATAATCGTCCTAGCATAGCTATCTGCTCGCCACTCTCTCCCTGCGCTATCCGTAAAACCAGTAAAACCCTTTTTCTGCCAGTTCATAATAGTTTCATGAATTGCTTTGTCCGCTGTTTTTGTTCCTGCGACTACCTCAGCGACAGATTGCTCAACTATAGATTTAAAAACTGCTTGGATGCTTTCTGGTAGAGTTGTATTGATAAGATTAAGGTCACTGACTGCTTGGGCTGTATAGGCTTCTAAAGCATCTGTGACACCGTTTCTTGTCATCCCGCTACGACCTCGCCCCAAGTCTTCTTCAAGTTGCTGCTTCGTATCCTTATAGACCTTTAGTCCTTCATTTTCGATGACTTCCCTTAGCAAATCTTCAGCAATCCCTGTACGCTCAACAATGATTTTCAAGTTTTCCTCGTTGAGCATGTGCATAGCGTTCAGCTTTTCCAACTGCCAGACATAAGGATTCTCTGCAAGGTCAGCAGCCCCCCGCTCTTTAAGTCGCTTTATCATACTGTCAAAAAGCTCAATTTGCATTTTAGCGTAAATATCGCTCACGCCTTGCATTTGCAAAGAGAATTGCTGATCATTAAGTGTTATCGGCCTTTTGTTCTTCTCCATCTTCTACCCTCTTATGATTGTTATACAGCGCTAGTTCAGCATCATTTTCAGGCGGTAATTCTCCATTGATTTCAGCAAGTTCTTTCTCTGCCTCATCTTCTGTGATATTCAATGTCTTGGCAATACCTCTTTTCTGTGTGGCAAATCCAGCTGCTACCATCTTCATCCAGTAATCAAGCTCAGCGTGACGATCGGTAAAGACTCCATCATCCAGATTGACCGAGATATCATCAAGTTCTGGAATGTTCCCCTTGTACAGACCAACCGCCTTACCAAGTTCACACATAGATACACAAAGCTCTTTAATAGACTGCTCAACAAGTGCAACAATGCTGTTGCGCATTTGGTAAGTATCTGAGTTCTCGCTGACAATCTCGGTTGCTGTCTTGACCCCTTGCCCATCAAACGTAAACATGCCACTAGATACCCCAATTTGCATCTCAAAGAGTTTTAAGCCCTCTGAAATGGCAGAAATATAATCAGATGAGCGGATAGGCGTTGTGAGGTCAACAATATTGCCGCTGTCCATGTTACCAGCCCCCACTTGCATATAAACATTTTGCTCAACATCAAAACGGCGTTTAAAAGTGATATTACCTTGGTTATCTTGCACTTTGAGTTGCGTTAGCTGCTCTGGTACAATCACGCGCCTTTGACCCATCTTAATCTCCCACATAAATTCATCATAAGTGCGATTGATAAAGTCAATGGTAGTTTTAGCGTTGTCAAAGATAGATAGCCCCAAAGGACTATTGATGTCCTTGTTGTTCATGCCAGGCGTTTTTAGGTAGGTAAATAACGGGCGTGATAAGTCTTTCAATACAGTTACAGGTTCTAGGTCTGGATAAAGTTCTTGCAAATTCACACGCTGACCCAAAGCGCTATCTGTATTTGATTTGTACAGTTCATTAGTGATACGGTACAGATGCTTGTCTTTTGTACTGCCGTACTCACTGCCATCACTTGTCACCCACTCATGAAATTCAACAAGTGTGTAATATACGTTTGTTTTGCCCTCTGATTTGATTGTTTTAGTTAGGATAGCAGCGCTCGATACATCCTGTGTATTGCTTTGTAACGGCAAGAATACAGGCGCTTGAATAAATGCCACTCTAACCTTATCTCCGTCAATGTAAGGCCTCATAGCAAGCCCACCAAGCGCCAGAGCGCTTTCTAAGTACCTTTCAAAGTTCTTGTTAAAGCGGTCATTAGCCAGCATATCATTCAAGAACTTGTTCAGCGTTTCATCTTTTGCTGAAATTTCTGCTTGTTCGTTGTAAACAAGGCTAGCAATCTTTTTGGCTGCTGTGCGTGCAATTGGCAAATGCTGCATCTTGCGGCGCTTCCTGTCTCCATCTGTATTGATATACTCAATATCCTCAAATTTAGATTGATAGTAAGTCAGATTATGCTGAATACGGCGAAACTCCTCTTGTGTCACAGCGATTTTTGGATGATCTAGAATGCTGCTTAGATTTGCTGTTGTCATGTTATACCTCCCACGGTTAAAAAAATCTTTTATCTTCTGAAATAGGCTCATGTCTGCCCTCCTTATGCATTACCCACACGCAACCCAAGTATTTTAGCGTTATCTAATACAAAATACTGTGATGTGTCGCATGTGTGGTCATCTTCTTTGATGACGTTAGGGTTATCTGATTTGATTGTCTTTTCATCCCATCTGTACATCTTGTGCTCTTCAATGAATATCTTGTTATTCTCGATGTTGAGATAATAAAAGCGACCTTGAGCAAGTAAAGATTGAAAACTATCAATCATAGTTACTTTTCTCAATTTAGCAACCGGATGCCACCTTAGAGCAAAATCAAGATACATCTGGTTTCTAAGCGCTCCCTCTGCACTATCTATGGTGTACTGCAGAGCTGGCACTCTATATTGCGATATGACAGCCTGTATAAACGCATAGATTTCTTGAGATAATTGACTAGGTGCTTTCTTGACAACTTGACCAGCTGGTGAATAGTACCAGGTATCTAGTAAGATGACTTTACCTTTAGCCGTGATGCCAAAAGCGCAACAAGCAGTAGCTGATTGTTGATGTCCGCCGTCAAGAGCAAAGGATATGCCTATTAGCCGATCATCAGAGGGCAAAGCATCTAATGGGTGAAATGTACTCATGTTATATACATTATTCCCTAACCCGACAGCCTCGCCTAAATACAAGTATCTGTAATAGTCGTAATCATTCTCTTTGATACGTTCTATATCTTCTAGCATCTGCTCAGTGACAAAACCCAACTCATCATCTAGGTAAGTGCTAGAGTGCGCTAGATAGTTCTTGTTAGTCTTGATGTTCTCAAACCATTCATTGATCCAGCTATACGGATTTCTAGGAGGATTATAAGACCAGAAAAACTGTACAAACTTAGCGCGTGGATGTTTCTGTCGCATAAAGGTTACGTTGGATTGGTCAAAGTCCTCTTGACTACCAAACTCTGCAGCTTCTTCATACCAAACTGCTATGATATTTCCAATGTCGTTTGACTTGAGTTTTTGAAAGTCATCTTGGCCGTAAAAGTAAAATGTTGATCCTGTCTTTTTGTGAATGATCTGAAAAGGGCTAATAGTCTTTTTGAACCTATTAGCAACACCAAACAAATTCAAAGCCCAAAAAATCTTATTGAAAACACTATCTCTAATAGTATTTGCAACTTTGCGAATAACTACTACATTTGCCGTTTCTCCCATTTTGATATAACGCAGCATCATGTAAGCTAGTTTCAGTGCGATTACAGACGATTTAAAAGAGTTACGTCCACCTTTCAACACATTGTATGGCAATTTAGATACCCAAACGCTCTTAAAATGAGGATTGACATTTTTTTGGATATCAATTATCTTCATCGTCACCCTCCCAGCTATCAATAATTGTGATGGTGTCATCTTCCATCTGTGTATCTGTCAACTGTGATTTTAATTTCTCAATCTCAAGCCCTAGTTTTTCGGATTGCTTAGCTGTTGGATATCGTTTTAAGATTTCAGTAATAGCCTTGATTACCGTGGCATTATCTGCTTTTTTGGTGTGTCTTTCTACTTTCCCTGTCGTTGGATTAAGTATCAAAACCTCCTCATCTCGTTTACCTCTAGCGATTTCAGAAAGGATATAGAGCGCCTCTGCAGCATCCATGATATTTTGCTCATGCAGCTCTTGCATTTGTTTGTTTATGTACTCTTTTATCCCAACATTTCCCAACAGCTCAGTAATACGGTTATTAGCGTAACTCTCACTATAACCAGCTTTAATTGCTGATTGATAGCCGTTTCCTGTCTTTATGTACTCATCTGCAAAGCGCCTTTGTCTTTCATTCATTCGCTACCTCCTTTCCAACAAAAAAATCACAAGTATATTACTCATGATTTCATTTTATATGTGTAGAAAGGGGGTGTTTTACTGATGTTTTTGATTTAGAGCGCAAAAAAAGCCCCAATTAAGGGGCTGAGATGTAACGTAGTAGCCCGGATTCGAACCGGAATCTCCTCCATCAAGGCGTAATCCCTATATACTACTCCCTACGTTTCTTAGTGTGATTATACCACTCTTTTATGACTTTTTCAACAAGCTTATGCTCTTTTGGTGTCAAATTGCTTGCCCCTTTTTTGCTTTTCTCATACTCTGCATGATTATAGCCATGATGAGCGTGTGGTTTCATCCCCTTATGCACATGATCTAAGTCAATTTGCTTATTACGCTTATTTTTTGTATCAAAATAGACAATACTCTTGGGTGCGTTTTTATTCTTGTCAATAAGTGCGTAAACCCTGCCTTTTGTCATCGTTTCCATTGGAGTCTTTTGTGACCCTTGCCCATTTTGAGTAACAAATTTTATATTGCCTGCTTGATGTACAGTCTTATATTCTGTTCCATACTTTTTGCCTTTGTTGCTCATTCCAGAGCTTGCTCCTCTACCGCCCATTTGTCCATCCTTTCAATCGTGTCATTACCAAAATAAACAACTTCGACGCCTTTATAATCGTATTCTATTGCACCACCATATACCAAAATTCGGCTTGGTTGTAATCTATCAATCATGGCATCCATGCCATTCTGCCATATCTTAATACGCTGCTGACTTTTCTTAACTCCTATCGTACTAATTGCAACAGTGCTTTTTGTAGGTATCCCATCAAAGCAAAAATCATAGCTATCAGCGTCCGCCCAGGACACTGTTGGAATGACTGTGTACCCCCAATTCTGCATCATTTGGCCTATCAATCTTGAGCGGTAAGTATTCCAAAGTTGCATAGCTATTGGCATGTCTGTATATAGGCTAAAATCTGGAGTAAGCACACAGTCAAAGGCCGATAACTTCTCTATATAAAAATCTGGGCGTTTCCACATTCTTTCAAACTGATAATCATCTAGGAAAAAATGCACTCCTGCTGAATAGTCAGGTTTATTCAAAACATAGTTAAACCCTTGTAGTTTTTTAGGGACATGATCAACTGGCTCAAGTGTTGGTAAGTTATATTTTCCATCTGTGCGCGTGGCATCATAATCTGGCAAGTTATACTGGTTAATAGTATTCTGTCTGTGATATGGTTTTGTTGTCAGATTATCCATATTATCCTCCTAATAAAAAACCTATGTACCTTGATTATAGATACATAGACTAGGGGATTTTTACGGTTATATCTTTAGAGGGAGATATTTGTAAGTGTAGTAGAAATACTTATCAAACCATTTGTTAAGATGGGTATAAGCTGGGCTAGGACTTAGATATAAGATTTCTTGACAAGCGCCGATCACATTGAGATTTTCGTAGACATAAACCTCTTTGATTGTTTTTAAAATATTTTCATCTGATTTTTCTACAAATTCTGCTGTAACAGTTTTTAGATTGACTAAAAATATCGCCTTTTCAATATTATTTTTCAAAAAGCTTTTATGAATTTTTTGCTCAAGTATTGTTTTTTTAGGATTGTCCTTGTCTCTCAAAAAATACCATTTGAGCCAATTTATTTCCCTGCGATGTATCACTGATAAGCGCTCTATCTTCTTTTTAGTCATCTGTTATTTTCTCAAACCTGCCATCTATAAACTCTTTCAAAGATCTAACCCAAATAACCCCACTTTTTTCAATATAGAGAACCATAACAGATAAATCACTTTCGCAAATCGCAAGGCTACTTACGAAAACTTTTTTACCTGTTTTCTTATGTTTAAAAGCAGCCCTCCCTTTATCCTTGTTCATCAATGTATGCCAATAAGCAAAAATTCTAATGCGCCTAGTAACCTTAGCTTTATCTGTCTGATGTTGCCTGTCATTACTATTGATAACCATATTCTGAGCTTTGTTTTTGGTGTTTCTAGGCAAAGAAAATTCAAACTTCATTTCATACCTACTTTTTATTTGTAACTGTGAATGGTATGATACTTTCTGGCATGTAATTGACTTCATACTTGTATTGATTTACCTCAGCCCCCTCGAGGTCTTCTACAACATACATATTCCATCCTGTAAGATTTACCATGTGCTTTTTATATACACCTTTTGCAGTTTCAACCAAAATTTCAAGCCGTTTTCCATCATTGGCCTCAGTTTCTACAGAAATTCGACCAATAACTTCAAATTCGATTTTATCTGTTCTAGTGTTGATTACGGCAACTCGCCGAATAACATTAAAATTATCAGCTTCTTGACTGATATTGTACGATACTTTTTTGCTCTCTCGGCAAGCTGCCAATCCAAGCAAGGTCATTGATATAAAAATAAATGCAATCAATTTTTTCAATTTCATTTTATTTTCCTCTCTGTTTTAAAAACTCTGGTATATCATCGCCGATCTCAAGACTATCATATTGAGATTTTGTGACCAAAAATTTCCCGTAAGCTCCTGCAGTTACGGTGTAATGGCCAGATATAATCTGTTTGTCAGTTATTTTTCCATACATCATTCCCCCAGCGTTATCGACTTGATGAATGATAACAGATTTTCTCTGTTTTAATTCATCGACCTGTTTCTCTAGCGCTGAGATTTTTTCTCTGTAATGATCTCTCGATACTGCTATCCCAAGATTAAATACAGCTATTGCCAAGAAAAATATCGCTAAGCAAAGGCTAATCAATTGCTTTTTGACCATTTTAACCTCCAGATAGTAATTTATAGACCGTTTGCAACAACCCAAACGCATAGATATACAGCACGAACCATAAAACTTTATCGAATGTATTTTCTTTAAAGCTATTTCTTCCAGCGATTGCAATCAGCAATGCCAATAAAAGGCACGCTGATACAATCATAAACTTATAAAATCCAATCATACTTTTTTCTCTCAATTTTTAATCAGGCACTTTTGCAGTATGCTTTATGCCAAAACTGTGATATTTTCTTGGTCTGCTAGTTGCTCTTTTAGATAGGCTGCAATATTTCCCACCGCATCGGCTACCCAACGCTTACCATCTGCCTCAAATAGAGCCATATTTGCTTGTTTGTCAATTCTGAAAACAAATAGACTCGCTGGTTGCTCAACCTCGCAAAATGTACGATATGGGCGCAATGTAACTGGATTAGGTGCTTTGCCTTTAGCGAGACTAGCTACCCCTGTTTTAACGGTTGCCACTTGAGAGACCCCATTATCTTCAATTTCAGCCCCATTCTCAATTTTCAATGCGCTAGCAAACTCCAGTAATGCGCTGCGGTCATTGTCATCAATAAAGTTTGATTGCAACATGATGTTAAACTGCTCTGGTGATAAGAAACGACCAAAAGAAAGCTCTGGGATGCGTGCCTTAACATCAACAAGTAATGTACGATGTTCACGCTCATCATTTTCAGACCAAACACACACCTCATCATTTTTCTCAACTGCTACAATCAAGCGTTGTTTTTTCAAATTGTTGAGGTCAGTTTTGAGATAGTCAACAAGACTTGTTAAAGTTGATAGCTCCAAAGTTTTAGGATAGCGTTTAGGATCAAGTTCCTTGAGATTGAATTTGTTAGCGTCATAGTACTCTGTACCATCTGCTGCTGTTAAAATTTCCAAACCATGCTCATTTAGTTCTACTGCGTATTCCAATGCTGCTTTAAGATTTTCTGTTGTCATATTAGTTACCTACTTTCTTCTTGTTAAAATCAATAATATCTGGTTTTGTTTCTGCTTGCTGTTGTTCTACTTCCTCTACTGGCTGTCCAATATCGGTTCGTAATTGAGCATCATCATCAAAATACATCTGACCTGGCACGCTACTTCTAAGTTCGTTTGCATGTACCATACCTGTATCATAGTCACGACCAACAAGAATAGTTGTAGCCACTGCATTTTGAGGTGCTAGCTTAGCTTTTACATCCATGATGGTATCAACTACTGTACGCTCATCATTAGATGACATTTTCAGCGTAATTGTGATAGTACGTTTTGCTTTCGCATCTGTATTTAGATCTAGGATGTTATCAAAAACTCTCTCAAGTTCATGATCCAATTTTTCCTGTAACCCACCCTCTGCAATATGTGATAGGTCTAAGCCTATTAGTTTTTTAGTCATTTTCTCCTCCTATTTCAATAAACTTTGCAGCCGTTTCAATTTTGTTTGGTCTTCAAGCAAAGACTGGTAGGCTTCTTGTTTAATCAGAATATACCCAGTTAAATCACGGCCAGTAATCACATCATCATCTGGCAGCAACTCCAATTGCTCTGATGTATCTTCTTCCACATCAGAAACAATCCCTTTTTTCTTTTTAGTGAAAGTATTAGTGATTACAACGATATCCGCTTCATCGCTCAAAAATGCTGATACTTGGCATTTTAGAATTTCTGCAAAAGCATCAATTTCAACTGTGGTAGGATCGGCAACATTACGCTCAATGTCGCTGACTCTGTTTTGGGAGACATCCAACTTAGGGGCAAGGTCATACTGTGTAAGACCTGCCTCTTTGCGGATGGCTCTTAATTTTGCGCCATCAAATACTTTCATTTGAAAGCCTCCTGGCCTGTTTCATAAAATTTGTTTTTGATAACATGCTGCGCAATCTTAATTTGAGTGTCAGGTTTTTGGTAATAGGCAACCTGTCGCTTGTACTTACACACGACTTTTCTTGCAAAAGTTGTGACAATTCCTGACCACGTTGTCGTGAGAATAGCGGTTAAAATTAAAATAAGTTCAAATTTTGTCATGTAGTTTCTCCTTTTTCAATCACCCAGATACTTTTGTATATACCTCATACTCTTGCAGTTTTTTTTCTATGCGATAAGATGCAACTTAAATAGCCTGGATTGTGTCCTAAAAATTCACTAGCTTTAGCCATACTTCTAAACATGTGAACTTCTTTTGTTTTCTTATTTACCAAAATAACACTCATGCCAGTTTTGATTAGATTATTATCAAAAGCATGGTTATTATTTTCCTTATATGTAGCCCATTCAAGGTTTTCGAAATGATTATTATTTGGATTTCCATCAATATGGTTAACCGTCGGTTTATTATCTGGATTAGGTATAAAAGCCTCTGCTACCAACCTGTGAACCAAGAAATCTTTTGAAACCTTGTTTTTCCAAAGCGCAACTCTAGGCTCTCTTGTTTTAGAACTCTTTGGCTTCAAAATGCGTTGTTTCCAATGCCGCTTGCCATGCAGCTCACTGTAAGTCACCTTATTTTTATGCGTTCTTACTTTTCCTAAATTTGAGACTTCGTAAAGTCCCTCGTAACCTGCTACATCTTTCCAAATTTCTATTGTCATACCCGCCCTCCTACCTTAACCGAATGGCAAGTCGTCATCGCTGATATCCAATGGATTTGACGACCTACCAAATGGATTGTTATCACGGGTAAAATCAGGAACTGGATTTGTTGTATTACCCTCGAAAAAGCTACCTTGTTGTCCGTAACTATTTCCATTTTGGAAATTGTTTCCTTGGTTGTTTCCGTTTTGGAAATTACCACCTTGATTACCGTAGCCTTGTTGCTGATGTCCGCCATAATTATCTTGATAACCTTGATTATTTTGCTGACTACTGCGACTTTCTAACAATTGGAAATTACTAACAACAACTTCTGTGACATAGACACGCTGACCTTGTTGGTTGTCGTAGTTACGAGTTTGGATTGCACCTGTAACGCCAATCAACGAGCCTTTTTTAGCCCAATTAGCAAGATTTTCTGCCTGCTGACGCCAGATAACGCAATTGATGAAATCAGCCTCACGCTCTCCAGCATCGTTCTTAAACGGACGATTTACAGCAAGAGTAAACGTAGCAACCGCAATATTAGATTGCGTGTATCTCAGTTCAGCATCTTTTGTAAGCCGACCTACTAAAACAACGTTATTGATCATTTTTAATCCATCCCTTCGTATAAACTTTTTCCTAACTGTTCATCAAAGTCTCGTTGATTTTCGGGGTCTAGCATTGCCAGAGATTTTACAATTTTTATTTTTGTTTCTCTACATGGTTGATAGCCATACTTTGCATATCTCATAAGTCTGTTAAAAGTGCTGACCGGGTAAAGCAATCTATCATCTACAACTAGCCTTTTTGTGTGTAAATGTTCAAAATAATCTTCATGAAATAATACTTCAAAAACAGCCATATAATCATTTTCATCTACATTTTCATAATTCTTGTAGTAAGCAAATTTTGTAATTGTAAAATCAAAATTTGCAATAACATTTTTTGGTGTTCCGTATGTATTTCTAATAAGTTCGAGACGAACTTTTTCTTTGACAGAATAGATTGACCAACAATTTTTGTTCTCATAAGAAAATCTCCAATCATTAGGATTTTCTTTTAACTGTTTCTTATAGTAACTTTTCGCCTCCAAAAAATCTTTTTCACTTTCAAAGAAAATATCCAAGTCTTTAACACGCTCGTTATTAAAAATGTTTTTGAAACAACCACCAGCAATAAACCCTTTATGCCCCGTTAGAAATTTATCAAGCCACCAAAGCTGCCTGTAATTAAGCAAATCACTTTTTTTAAATGTCATTACATACCTCCTAAAGTTTCAAAACTAATAAAGTTATCCTCAAGATATTCTTTAAGCTGCTCTAGTTGAGGTTTGCCGCCATGCAAAGTCAAGAGCATTGTGACTTCCAAAGGCTCACTAGGCTCAAATTTGGGCACTTCTTGCGCTTTGTTTTGCTGTTCTGGTGTAATTGTACCCTGTTCCAAAATCTCGCCTGTTTCAGCATCAATAGCCTTGATATTCGCATCGGCGTTTTCTCTGGCCAAGCGTTCAATTTCTGCAAGCCGTTCAGCTTCTGCTTTTTCTTGAGCCTCTTTCTGCTCTTTGCGCAAGATAGCAGCATCACGATCAGACTTCATGAGATTTAAAACATCCACCAAAGTTTTTCCATCCTCAAGGTGTCTGATATAGCTATCAGCTGGCAAGTCATATTCATTAGCTTGATCCAAAATAGCCTGTTTGTTTGCTTTAAATTCTTCAAGAGCATCAAATTCTGCCAATACCAAAGTATCCATTTCATCAAGCGTTGATTTCTTGAGTTCAAATTTACCTGTTTTAAAGTACTTCTTGAGGCTGTATTCATCGTAACGATCTTCAAATGTGGATTTTTCAAGACCTGCTACCATACATTTATCTTCAAAAGCGGCACGGACGATATCCACGCGCAACAATCGCTCGTGTTCATCAATATCATCCCTGACCTTTCTAAGTTTAGTTAGCAGTTCACCTAATGGGATGCGTGATTTTTCAAGTCTTTCTTCAAATTCATCAAGTGGATTTTTGAAATTCTTAGCAATCTTTTTACGCTCACTATCTAATCCATCATCAAGGGCTTTGTATCTTGTGATTTGTTCTTTGATTTCTTTATAATCAAGTTCATCAATTTTTTTATCTTCAAGCTGCGAAACTGCTAGAGCAATGGCTTTATCAAGACTATCAAAGTCAAGAGTGATTTTTCCTGGCACATAAATCGGCTTAATGTTTTCTAGTTCACTTAAGGTCACATCTTTCATTTTTTCTAATCCTCCAATCCTAAGAATTTGAATAAATCAGCCTTAATATCACGTTTTACTGGCTCTGGCGCATCTGATCCATCTAGCATTTTGATTTCGTGCGTTGCCTCGACAACAACGATATTGCAACCAAAAGACTCTGCCAATGCAGCCATCTGCTCTTGTTGTTCTTCATAAGCGTCGTAATCCAAGGTTAAAGCATCTTGCATGCAATTACACAGACCTACTGCGTAAGCTAAACGATGATCGTTGTGTTTGTATTCTGACACAAAATGACCATTTTCTTTTTGTTGAAAAGCAATAAATTTTTTAGTTTGTTTCATGTTGTTTCCTCTTTCTTTTTTATAAATTATTAAAATCTTGTCCTTGAGCTTTAGCTATCTGACCATTTAGATAGCTCATAACTGTGTCAAAATGCAGTTCTGGGATATCGTGAAAATCACGGATTTTGAAATGCTGCAGCACATAGTTAGCAACTAAATCAAAGCTGGTGTTTTTCAGTTGTGCCCATGTACGAACTTTTCCGTAAATTGCCTTGTATTGGTCAGTATTGATTAAATCTGCTTGATTAGCGTTTCTGCCTTGAGATGATTGGTTATCTGGTTGCTGTTGCTGATTAGTCTGCCCTTGTTCTTGGCTTTCTTCTACTGGATACTCATCAATGTCTTTTTCGCCGATAGCGAATAGACCTTGTAAGGCGTACTTTCGAGCGTATGAGCTGACCGCACCTGTCCACTGTGGCTCCTGCATCTGTTTAATCTGACCTTTTTGTGTATTGAATACAGGTACTGGACTCATTTCAGCGTATGCTGTTGATTGGTATTTCTCGTCTCTCTCATCATTGAAAGCTACAGCTGTTGCTCTTACAAAGATTTTTCCAACAAGCTCAATGAGTTCATCCGTCACAATTACAGACCAATCACTTTTCAACTCTTTGAAAGTTGTATAGATATCCTCGGCATTTCTAAATGCGTACTTTACATCTTTTGATTTCTTTTTTTCTAGTTGCATTTTTTGTTGCAATTCTGGGAAAGTTAAACTTGCCATACCGTCTATCCTCCAAGTGACCTTTTCATCTTAACGATTTTAGCCATTTCTTTCTTCCATGACTGACTGCCTCTGTATTGTAGATAAGCATCAAAGCCTTTAATCGTGACAAGCTGTCCATCATTTCTGAGGTGCTTTCGCTGACTAGGCAATTTCTTCATTTCTCGCCTCATGTCCCCTGCTTGCCGTTTTGAACATCCGAAAATATGCTCTAGCTCTCCATCGTTTGCTGCTACCTTCTCGATGATCACATCTTTAATTCTCACCATTTGAACTGCTTCCATTTTTGCTCCTTTCGTGATATAATTTACTTAGTGTTTTTAGTAAGCCCCTGACCCTATCAGTGGGCTTTTTTGCTATCCTCTTTTCTGCTATAATGAAACCAGAAAGGAGGGTTAAAAATGTCATTTAATAAAAATATAGCTGATAAGATCCTAGAGTTTGCTAAGCTGGAGCCAACTGTCCCAGCTGGTACTTCTCATGATTTCCGTTCTGAAGAATTTGATCAAGATGATTTTAGAGATACCGCTAAGCACCTAATCTCAACCGGTCAAATCACAGCATATCTTGAGGAAGATTTCTCAGGATTCTATATCGCTTTCAGATTGTAATTTCTGAATTTCAGCAATCACTGTCGCATCAATTTCCATAATGTCTGGAATTGCCGTGATAGTGATTTTTGGTTTTTCTCCTGCTGGCATTTCTAATCTAAAACCAGTTACCCCACGGCCAAGCTCCCAACCATTGATTTTTACTGAATAACCTGATGACCTTAAACATTGGCCATCAGTAGGTTCATGTTTAGGCTTAATACTTAGTTTTAATTGCTCCATGCACTCTCCTTTCAAGTTTTATTGTAATTCCCCTCTTTTATTTATTAAAATGAGTATTACTTGTTGTTAGTTAGTATTTATTATTAGTTAGTACTTGTTGTTAGTTAGTATTTATTAGTGCCTTATTTTACTGATTTGTAAAATACAGATTTGTAAAATACAGATTTGTAAAAATCGGAAATGTAAATATCAAACTGTGGATAACTTTTTTATTGCTTCATCAAGTCGTTGTAACATGATTTCAAATTGAAAGTCAGTTATCTTTGTATCTGAGAAGAATCTAAAAGTCTGAACTCCTCGACCTCTACCAAGGCTTTTTTTGATCACACGCATATAACCAGCATCCTCTAACTTTTTTAGATGACGATCGATCATGTCACGGCTAACACCTTTTCGTCTAGCTATCTCATCTGGATAGACTTGCCAGTTAGGGTGGTTAGCTAGAACAACCATCATAATGCCTACCGCTGTGAACCCCAGTTTTGGATCATTGATAAAGCTATTACTAACAGCAGTATAATTTTCAGTCGCATTCTTGAAAGATAAACTGACAATCCAAATCCTTAAAGTCTGTCATACGATCTCCTTTCTCTAATTGAATCCCTATTTATTGGTTCACGTTTCGTGGTCTTGGGTCTGAAAAAATTTCGCCAATATCTTTTTCAAGAACATCAGCGATAATAAACATTTCATCTGACTTAAAAGCACGTTGCCCTTTTTCTTTTTGACGATACGCGGTTTCGGATATACCTAATTTTTGGGCTAGTTCTTTTTGTGTAATCCCTTTTTCCTTTCGTAGTTGGTAAAGATAAATTTGCACGTTCTCACCTCCTTTTATTTGCTTATCTCTAAGCTTGATTTAATTATAGCACACGTTTCGTGGGCTGTCAATATTTTTTTTGCGAAAAAAGTAAAAAAGTTTTCTTTTCGTGGGTTTTGTGTTATAATTCTCTTATAATAGAAAGGAGATTCGGTTATGGATAAAGAACAAATTGCAAGTATTATTGGCGAAAAAATAAAACAATATAGACTTAAAAACGGTTGGACTCAACAAGAGCTTGGTTCTAAAATTGGAATAAGTAAGAATGCCATTGGCAATTATGAAAAAGGCATCAGGTCTCCTAAAAAAGATACAATGTTTGACTTAGCTAGTGCTTTTAAAATTTCGATTGATGATCTTTTTCCACAAATAAAAAAAGACTCATCTACTGCTAATCCTCTCCCAAAAACTCCAGATTCACTCACGCAGCAGATAACGGATAAAGTGGTACAATTAACCACCCACAATAAAAAAATCGTGCTACGGACATCCGAGGAGCTTCTAGAGGGGCAACAACTTGAAGTCAACGAAGAACTATTCGAATATCAAGTTTTTGAAAAACTCTCTGCCGGAACCGGTGAAACTTACTACGAAGATCGCAATTATGATACCGTCTTTTTTGATAGATACATCCCCCACGACTTCGCTAGCTGGGTATATGGAGACTCTATGGAACCAGACTATCTAAGCGGATCCGTAGCCCTTATCAAAGATACAGGTTGGGATTACGATGGTGCTATTTATGCTGTAGACTGGGATGGTCAAAGTTATATCAAAAAAGTTTACAAAGAAAAAGACGGCTTACGGCTCGTCTCTTTGAATAATAAATACGCAGATAAATTTGCTCCGTATAGCGAAGAGCCCCGAATCATTGGAAAAGTAGTTGGCAATTTCATGCCGTTAGAAATCTAAAAAACAAATTATGTGCAATCACTGAACCACACTAAAAGCTGGGAGGTAATTTTATGAAAAAGGTTAAAGTCTTTATAGCAGGATTTTTAGCGTTGGCCGCTCTCGGTTTCGTTTTACAGGCTTTAGGATTAGCGCCTAAAACTAAAGCTCCTGAGGCACCAAAAGTAGCCACCCAAAGCTCAAGTGCTGAGGTAAAAGAAAAAGCACCAGAGAAAACAGAGACTACTGAGGCTACTGAAGCTAGTTCTGAAAGTGACGATAAGTTGCCACGGGTCTCAGCGGATCAGATGGCTAGTTTCATTGAGTATTTCAAGCAAGATTTAACTGATAAAGGTGTAGATATTACCACTTACACTTTCCACAGCAAGGATACCATCCTCTATGTAAATGTACCTAACGAGTACAAGTTCTATTCAAAAACTGATTTACAAGCCTTTGCGGACGGGTTGAAAGCAAAAGAACATGAGGCTTTTAATGTTTGGGCTGGTATTAATGGGGTTGATTTCAAATCATACCCAATGCTACATATAAAAACAGATGACGGTAACTCTCTTGTCTCTCAAAAGATGAACGGAGAGATGAAAATCAAAGTAAAATAAGAACAAAACAAAAAAGCCTCACGCTCTCAACTTTGGCGAGTCTGAGCGTGAGGCAAGACAATAGTATAAGAAACTAGGCATTAAAAAGCCAGTTTTCTTGTACTCATTTTAACAGAAATGAGGTGAAATAGCAATGTGGGTAGAAGAATTACCGAGCGGAAAATATAAATTTTTTGAAAGGTACAAAGATCCATATACCGAGAAATTAAAAAAAGTCTCAGTCACAATGGAAAAGAAAACACCTCAAGCAAGAAATCAGGCTACACTTATTTTACAAGAAAAAATAAACAAAAAACTCAACACAAAACAAGTAGAGAGCATTACCTTTGAAGAAATTTATAAACTTTTCTATAGATGGTGGGCACAAACAGTCAAAGAGTCAACAAAGCATAATTGTAAGTCAGTAGATAAGATAATGAACCAAGTCATTCCGCCTGATACTTTACTGGCCAATCTTGATAGGCGTTTTCTCCAGGAGGCCATCGAAAAAATTATTGAAAGCAATGGATATATTACAGCTAAAAAAGTAAGACACAGGCTTAGAGGCATCTTTAATTATGCAGTTCAATACTCCTACATCGAAAATAACGAGGTAGATTATACCACCATCCCCAAAAAGCCAAGAACTTTGGAGGAATTAGAAAAAAAGCGTAACAATTTTCTCACCATGCAGGAAATTAAGACATTAGTTGATGTCCTTAATAGTCGAGAATATCATCAAAAGTATGCTGATATGGTGATTGTACTTGCCTTAACTGGTATGAGATATGGTGAACTAGCTGCCTTACAGCTAAAAAATATAGATTTTCAAAACAACAAAATTGAGATCACTGGTAATTTTGATTCAGTGAACAAAATAAAAACATTACCAAAGACTACAAACTCAATACGGACAATCAAAGTATCAGAGACTGTCATAGAAGCTATCCAGAGACAGATAGTGCGACTTAGTGAACGTTTCCAGCCATTGAATAGTGAAGATTATATTTTCTGCTTTGAAAAATGGAATAATCCTACAACGATAGCTTGTTTTATACAGGTATTAAAAAAATATGGCAAACAGGCCGGGATAGAAAAAAACTTATCTAGCCATATTTTTAGACATTCTCACATTTCATTTTTAGCAGAGTCAGGGCTACCTATCAAATCAATAATGGATCGAGTTGGTCACTCAAATGCTAAAATGACTTTGGAGATCTACTCTCATACCACTGCGGACATGGAGGATAAGCTCGTCAATAAATTAGATAGTATTTTTTAATTCTGCCCCTCGACTGCCCCTTTTAAAATTAAATAAATGACAAAACCCTTGAAAAATCAATATTTACAAGGGTTTATTTTTTATCGTTATAATTCATCAGCGATTTTATTGATTTTTCTCAAGCGATGATTGACACCGCTCTTAGTTAGAGGCCGGCTCAGGCTATCAGCTAGCTGCTGGATCGAATAGTCCGGATGCTGGATACGAAGTTGAGCAACCTCCTGCAGGTCTACAGGTAAACTCTCAATGCCGATATTATCGCTGATTTTGGCAATATTGTTGATGGTTTTCATACTGGCTGTGACCGTGCGAGCGATGTTCGCTGTCTCCGCATTATTGGCGCGATTAAGATCGTTGCGCGCTTCCCGCATGAGCTTAAGAGACTCAAACTCAGCCATGGCTTCCATAGCCCCAATGACAATAAGAAAATCCATGATGTCCTCAGCCCGCTGCAGATAAGTGACAGCCCCCTTCTTACGCTCGATGGTCTTGGCATCCAGCAGAAAACGGCGCATTAAGGCAGACAAGTCCTCAGCATGATCCAGATAAACGGACAGGATTTCTAGCTGGTACTTGCCTGAGTCTGGCTCCCGCATGCTGCCATTTGAGAGAAAGGCTCCCCGTAGATAGGCTCGACTGGCTTCGTCATCTGACAAAATAGCCTGGTCAATCCCTGCCTCGATGCCAAAAAAGGAGTCAGCCAAGTGCAGGTCAGATAAGATTTCTTCCACTTTCTGATCTAGAAATACTGTATAAACTCGATTCTTGCGCAGATTAGTCTTCTGATGGTGGCGGATTTCTGACTTGACCTGATAAAGGTCCGACAGCAACTCATAGAGATGGCGGGCAATCTTAGCATTTTCTGTTGTGACAGACAGGGTCAAACCACTGCTGGCCAAGCCCAAACTGCCAGACATCTTGATCATGGCAGCCAACTCATTTTTGTCTTTTACAGATAAGCTTAAAAGCTCTTCTTTTACTTTTACTGTAAAGCTCATTTGCGCACCTGTATAATCTGCATCAATTCATCAACAAGTAACTCTCCATCATGAAAAGCTCCGCCATTTTCCAAACGAAGGAAATTCGATGAAATGACACGCGGAACTTGCTCTTGCAGCCCTCGAAAATTATGCTCCACCTGAACCAGATATTCATCAAATTTATTGCTATTCATATACTCGCGCGGAACTGGCTCGATATTGACCAAGACAGTATCAATGAACTTTTTGCCCAGATGGCGATGCAATACTTGAACGTGGTCGCTATCTGAAAAGTGCTCGGTTTCGCCACGTTGAGTCATAATATTGCAAACATAGGCTACTTCTGCCTTAGTATCTAAAATAGCTTGGCCGATTTCTTCGATTACGAGGTTTGGCAAGATAGAGGTAAAGAGAGAACCCGGCCCCAGCACCACCATATCGCTATCCAAAATACTCTGGACTACCTTTCTACTAGCAACAGGCTTTGCATCATCATAGGTATTGGTCACATAGACCCGCTCAATCATACCAGCCTTACTAGCCAGATTGCTCTCACCGACAACTTCCGTTCCATCTGTAAACACAGCATGCAGAGTTAGCGGAGTGTCGCTTGAAGGGTAGATTTTACCTGTTGTATGGAAAAACTTGGTTAGAAGCTGCATGGCATTATAGGTCGAACCCTGCATTTCGGAAATGCCAGCAATAATCAGATTCCCCAAGGGATGTCCTGCTAGAATGCCGTCTCCTTTGGCAAAGCGATACTGGAAGACCTTCTCATAAAACTTTGGCATATCAGACATGGCGACCAAAACATTTCGCAAGTCACCCGGCGGCGTCAGCTGCTGAATGTTTTTACGCAGCTCACCAGAACTACCGCCATCATCTGCAACTGTGACAATAGCTGTGATTTCTACATCCTTTTTCCGCAGGCTGTCTAAAATGACTGAAATTCCTGTACCGCCGCCGATAACTGTAATTCTCGGTTTTCTCATGAGCGGTTCACCGTTTCCTTCCGACGATTTTTGTCGCGATGACTGGCATTAACTGGCCAATTTTTCGCTAAATCATCCGCCAAACGCTGTGCAAAAGCCACACTACGGTGTTGTCCACCTGTACAGCCAACTGCAATAGTCAGCACAGACTTTCCTTCCTTTTGATAGCCAGGCAAAATCGGCTCAATCAAGCCCAGCAAATGCTGGTAAAACTCTTCTGACTCCGCATGGTTCATGACATAGTCAAAGACATCCTTATCCAAGCCTGTCTGATTGCGCAATTCAGGTTTATAGTAGGGATTAGGCAGGAAACGCACATCAAAAACCAAGTCCGCATCCAGAGGCAAACCGTATTTGAAGCCAAAACTCATAACCTCAATGCGGAAACTGTGCAGATCAGCCTGGTTTGAAAATTGTTCAGAGATGGTCTTTCTTAGCTCCCGTGGTGTCAGTTCCGTCGTATCTACAACATTTTGACTTAGATTTTTCAGAGGGGCTAAGAGCTCACGCTCCAGTTTGATTCCATCTAAAATTCGTCCGTCGGCTGCCAAAGGGTGACTGCGTCTCGTTTCCTTATAGCGAGCCACCAACTCCTTGTCGGCCGCATCCAAAAATAGAATTTTAAAATCAATTTCCGTGCTTCTTTCTAGCTCATCCAGAATATCCTGAATCTCCAAAAAGAAGGAGCGACTCCTCATATCAACAACCAGAGCCAACTTATCATTGTCCTTTGTCCCTTCGACCAACTGCAAAAACTTTGGTACTAAGGTCGGCGGCATATTATCAATGGTAAAATAACCCAAATCCTCAAAGGACTGGATGGCGACAGTCTTTCCGGCACCGCTCATTCCTGTCACAATCACTAATTGAATCTTGTGTTCAGCCATTCTTTCTCCCTTCGTCTAACATTTTATTTCTAAAAAAGGACGGGAAACTTCTCCCGGTCCCAAGCATTTATTCTACAATCTCAGCAATGACTTCGATTTCGATTTTTACATCACGAGGCAAGCGAGCCACTTCTACTGCCGAACGAGCTGGAAACTCGCTCTTAAAAGCCGTTTTGTAGACCTCATTAAATGGCACAAAATCATTGATATCACTTAGGAAGCAGGTCGCCTTGATCACATGGTCAAAATCTGTTCCAGCTGCTTCCAAAATAGCTCCTACATTTTTTAAAACTTGCTGGGTCTGCTCTTCAATCGTTGCACCTACAATTTCTCCTGTCTCTGGTGATAAAGGAATCTGACCACTTGCAAATAAAAGGTTGCCAACGATTTTTCCTTGAACATATGGTCCGATTGCTGCTGGTGCTTTATCTGTTTGTACTATTTTTGCCATTGTATTCTCCTCATTTCTTTTATCTTACTTATTATATCATAAAGTCAAAAGACTGACTATTCTTGTCCCCCTTCCCATTGACTTTTAGGAAATTTTTCTTTATGATAGTAAATGCATAATTCAAAACACTTGTTTTGGACTGGTTCGCAAACTTCCCAGTATAAAAAACTAAGTACCCTTATATTCTAAAGTAATGTAATTGCGCATAGTTTTTTCTGGTGTCCTGCCACTTTGGCAGAACTAACTGAGAGGTTGAGACGGAGGTTTCAGCCTTATTTTATTTCTCAAAAGGAGGACCTATGAAAAGAAAAGTTATTATTGACTGCGATCCTGGCATAGACGACAGCCTAGCCCTGCTCTATGCCCTACAACACCCTGACTTAGAGGTCGTTGCTTTGACCATAGTCGCTGGAAATGTCCCAGTAGAACTTGGTCTTGAAAATGCATTTAAAATCCTGGAAAGGCTGAATCGGCTGGATATCCCAGTCTATGTAGGAGCCGACAAGCCCTTGGTTCGTGACTTCGTCTCTGCTCAGGATACCCACGGCATGGATGGATTGGGAGAAAGCGGAATAACAAGAAGCAGTTCCACCCAAGCCCAACCACAAGCAGCTTATGACTTTCTGGCTGACTATTTCCAGAAAAATAGTGATACTTCCATCGTTGCACTGGGGCCTTTGACCAATATTGCTTTGGCTCTTAGGAAAAATCCTAACCTTGGGCAACATCTATACCGATTTGTCAGCATGGGCGGCAGCTACAAATCGCATGGCAACTGCTCACCCGTAGCGGAGTACAACTACTGGTGCGATCCGCATGCAGCCCAAGAAACCTACGAAAAACTTGGAAAGAAGATCGAAATGGTCGGTCTAGATGTTACTCGAAAGATTGTCTTGACGCCTAATCTCTTGGAATATATGCGATTTATCAATCCTGAAGTCGCTGACTTTATCGGAAAAATCACTCGTTTTTACTGGGATTTTCATTGGGAGTATGAACATATTATCGGCTGTGTCATCAACGATCCATTGGCCGTTGCCCATTTTCTGTATAAGGACCTTTGTCAAGGATTTGACTCCTTCGTCGATCTCGCAACGGAAGGCATTGCCATGGGACAAACGCTAGTTGATGCCTATCATTTTTATGGTAAGCAAGCCAATGCTAAGGTGCTGACCCAAGTAAACACCCACCTCTTCTTTCAGGATTTTCTCTCCGTGATACTCAACACTTCAAAGGAAATCATCTACCAAGATCTAGAAACTTTAATTTAGGATAAGATTATGAAAAAAATAACACCATTTACCATTACATTTACAGCTATCTGCATCGCTCTAAACTATATCGGTGCCAACATCGCCCTTTTTCTAAAACTTCCTGTTTATTTGGATACTTTTGGAACGATATTAGCCAGCCTCATTTTAGGACCTATTTTCGGAGTAGGAACTGCGATTGCCAGTGCTCTTATTAGCGCCTTTACAACAGACATTTCTGCTATTTATTTCTCTCCAGTAGCCATTCTTTTGGCTCTTCTTGTCTCAGTCTTTTTCACTTCTGATTCAAAACCAAGACTAAATCTTCTCTGGAAAACGGTTCTAGTCTCTCTGCCAGCAACTGCTTTGGCCTCTCTGATCACTGTGATAGTCTTCAAAGGAATTACCCCAAGCGGCTCTAGTATTATCGTTCAAGGTTTACACGGTTTAGGCTTAGATTTGGTCACCAGCACCATCATCGTCCAAGCGCTAACCGACTATGCAGACCGACTCATTGTTATTGGGGTTAGTCTTGCCTTCATCCCACAACTCAAAAAAGCCATCCCAAGAATCTTTGCAAAATCCAGCAATGCATAAATCAAAAGAACTACTCAGAAAATATAATTTCGAGTAGTTCTTTTAGTTTAACATTGTCTTTTATAGGTCTTTAATGTTAAGTTATAAAAAAGGAGTAGGCAAACTCTTCTAGAGTCCAATCCTACTCCCAAGCTACATTTTGAGATTAGTTGCGTCCCTTGAGAACAGCCTCAATGATAGCCATTCTGACAAAGACGCCATTTGTCATTTGCTCTACAATTCGAGATTTTGGAGCTTCAACCAGATGATCTGCAATTTCTACATCGCGATTGACAGGCGCTGGGTGCATCAGGATTGCAGTATCCTTCATACGATCATAGCGCTCTTGCGTCAAACCATGGAGTTTATGATAATTTTCCTTAGAGAAAATAGAGTTGTAGTCATGGCGCTCATGCTGCACGCGCAGGAACATCATGACATCCACTTGGTCAATCACTTCGTCAATCGTTACGAATTTACCATAGTCAGCAAATTCCTCACTTCTCCACTCATCTGGACCAGCAAAGAAGAGCTCGGCACCAAGACGTTTCAAGATTTGCATATTAGACTTGGCTACACGAGAGTGATCAAGGTCACCAGCGATAGCTACTTTCAAACCATCAAAATGACCGAATTCTTGGTAAATTGTCATCAAGTCAAGCAAACTTTGGCTCGGATGCTGACCAGAACCATCACCACCATTTACGATAGAAGTTGTAATTGTTGGGCTTTCGATCAATTCTTTATAGTAATCCACCTCAGGGTGACGGATGACACAGACATCTACACCGAGAGCTGACATAGTCAAAATCGTGTCATACAAGGTTTCTCCTTTGTTGACTGAGCTTGTCTTGACATCAAAGTCAAGCAGGTCGCATCCAAGTTTTAATTCTGCTACTTCAAAAGCCTTGTGAGTCCGAGTTGAAGATTCAAAGAAGAGATTTGCAACAATATGCTGCTCATCATAATGAACCTTTGCGCCGTTTTTAAATTCAATCCCGCGCTTGATCAAAGCCATTACTTCTTCGTTCGTAAGGTGTTCCATAGATACAAGATTTTTAAGTGCGATTTGATTTGATGACATGATGTTATACTCCTTTTTTATTAAAAACTTTGGACAAATGTAGCAATCTCGTCAGCCTAATTTTTAGGTTCTGGCAGGATGAGGTAGAGGGTAATTCCGAGAACAGTTGACAAGGCAACTCCTGAAACTTGCAGACCTGATAGTTGCAGGGTCAGACCACCGATACCAGATACCAGAACGACACTGGCAATCAGCAGGTTCTTTTTGTTGTCAAAATTGGTTTGGGCTTCAATCAGAATTTTCAAACCGCTAGAAGCAATTACCCCGAAGAGGGCGATGGAAATACCTCCCAAAACTGGACTTGGAATTGATTGGAGCAGGGCAGATACTTTCCCGACAAAGCTCATGATAATCGCCAGTACAGCAGCACCAGCAATTACATAAACACTGTAGATTTTATTGAGCGCCATCACCCCGATATTTTCACCGTAGCTGGTCACTGGCGGAGCACCAAAGATACCCGCGATAACCTGAGCCAGACCATCTCCAGCTAAAGTCTTATCCAAACCAGGCTCTTTAAAGAAATCTTTGCCTGTCAAGCTATTCAAAACCATAACATGCCCAAAGTGCTCTGTCATCGTTACAAAGGCGATCGGCGCCATTGTTAGGATTGCACTTGGATACAATTTAAAATCATAATCTATAAACGGAAGATTCATCGGCGGAACATGGAACCAAGAAGCTTTTGTCACGTTGGCAAAAGAGATGATCTCCTGACCTGTCACCGCTCCGACAATCAGAGCGAAGATATAGCCAACAATCAAGCCCAGCAGTACCGGAATAATACCAATGATTTTCTTACCGTAGATGTTAAAGAGAATGACACAGAGGAGGGTTACCATCCCGATAGCAAAGTAGGTGATGTCGTAGACCTTCTGGTCTCCAACGGTCTTATACATCACATCGCCAACGGCTGTGCCCGCCAGACTCAGACCAATCACCATGATGATTGGCCCCACCACTACTGGCGGCAAAATCTTATCAATCCAAGCGTTCCCTGCGAATTTCACGATGAGGGCTACGATGAAGTAGACCAAACCTCCCGTGATAGCACCTTGCGCAACCGCAGCAATCCCATCTGTCTTCATTAGGATTTGCATGGCAGCGATATAAGCAAAGCTGGAGCCCATATAAGCAGGGATTTTGTACTTGGTCACTGTCAAGTGGGCCAGCGTTCCCAAACCACTTGAAAACAGAGCTACCGCTGGGTCAATTCCCACCAGAATCGGAACCAACACTGTCGCCCCAAACATGGCGAATAAATGCTGGAATGAAAGTCCTAAGAGTAAGCCAGGCTTTGGCATATCATGGACATCGTATTTAACTTCTTGACTCATCTTGTCTCCTCCTCTACAATCAGAACTCGGTCCTGACCATCTTTTTCAGTCATTTCAACAATAATCTCTTCAAGGTGGCTCGTTGGAATATTTTTGCCAACATAGTCTGCCCGAATCGGCAACTCACGGTGCCCGCGGTCCACTAGAACAGCGAGGCTGACGCGTGATGGCCGCCCATTGCTGACAAGATTATCAATGGCTGCGCGGATAGTCCGGCCTGTATAGAGCACATCGTCAACGATAATCACTTCGCGATCAGTAATATCAACTGGAATTACTGTCGTGTCTTCCTTGACCTTGATATCGTCTCGGAAGGGCTTTGTATCCACTTCGCAAACTGGAATCTCAATTTTCTCTAGCTGAGCCAGTCGTTGCTGGATCCGCTTGGCAATGAAAACCCCTCTGGTCTTAATGCCTGCCAAAACGATTTGGCTTAAATCCTTGTTGCGCTCGATGATTTCATAAGTGATCCGCGTGATGGCACGATTCATGGTGATCTCATCGACAACTTCCTTTGTCTTCATCTAAACCTCCTAAAAACATTAAAAAAGCCTCCTTTTGCAAGGAGACCTCAGAAAATAGAGACAGGCTGAAACAAGACGCACTTGTCACACTCCACCCATCATTTTTACTTTGCTCCTTGCCTATCTCTCTGGATAGAATTAAAGGACTATTTAATTGTTTATAACTATACCACAATTTCAATTCCATTTCAAGAAAAAAATGAACTTTTTTCACGATAAATTGCTAATCCATTTTAACAAAATAAAAAACAGAGAACATCTGTTTTCTATTCCTATTATAAGAATCTAAGCTTTCTTCTTTGAAAATGAGATAGATTTGATTCCGTAAAAAATATAACCAAAGACTAGATAGGCCACAAAGATAATCAAGCACATCTTGATAACATAAGGCCAACCGTGCTTATAGACATTAAGGAAAAAGTAGGGAAAGGGTTTATCCTTGGCATTGGGAATATCAATTTTCAAGAAAAAGCCGTTAATAAGGGCAAAAATCATGTAAATCAGCGGAACACTCGTCCAAGAAATGGGATCAAACCAACGATACTGCCGAGTCTTATCAAATACAAGAGTATCAAAGAAAAACATGAGTGGCACAATATAATGGCAAAGGAAATTTTCCAGCCGATAAAAATCTGTCGCAATCGGAGCTAGGAGCAAGTGATAGACTACGCAGGTAATCATGATACACATGGTCACGCCGCCCTTCACGCGCAACAGCTTGGAACTCTCCCAGTTATTGTCCGTCCACGTTCTAAAAATGAGATAGGCGGTGAATAATAGAACCAGAAGATTAGACAAGACCGTGTAGTACATTAGCATTCCCACGCCAAGTTTAGCAATTTCCAGATAGACCCCTACAAAAGCCAAAACCAGAAGAAGTAGGCGATAAGCAAAAATTACTTTTTTATTCATAAGATTTCTCAGATTTTCTTGACGAATTCTGACTTGAGCTTCATAGCACCAAATCCGTCAATCTTACAGTCAATATTGTGGTCGCCTTCGACGATGCGGATATTTTTCACGCGCGTTCCTTGTTTGAGATCCTTAGGAGCACCCTTGACTTTCAAGTCCTTGATTAAGGTAACTGTATCCCCATCGGCCAACTGGTTTCCATTCGCATCAATAGCCACTGGACCAGCTTCTCCTGCTGCAACTTCTGCAGGATCCCATTCATAGGCACATTCTGGACAAACCAAGAGGACACCATCTTCATAAACGTATTCTGAGTTACATTTTGGGCAATTTGGTAAATTATTCATTAATTCATTTCTCCTTATAAGTGGGCAGACATTCAGAAAAGAATAAGAACCGAATGACAGCCATATTTTACCGTCTTATTATACGATATTTTATCTTATTTGACAAATGAGCAAAGAAAATCGCTTGTTTTTAAAAAACTTTCTTGACTTTTGTGACAAAACAATGTACTATTCTAGTGTATATACAGTAGATAAAAGGAGTTTATTATGAAACTAACATCCAAAAATCAGTTTATGACACTGACCGCTTTCTTGACTGCCCTAGCCATCGTTATTCCGCTGGTTATGCCGATTAAGATTGTCATTCCGCCTGCTTCCTTCACTTTAGCCAGCCACGTTGCAATCTTTCTGGCCATGTTCATCTCACCACTCATGACAGTGATTGTCGTTCTCGGCTCTACCATCGGGTTTTTCATGTCCGGCCTTCCTTTCATCATCACCCTGAGAGCTCTGTCTCACCTGCTCTTCGGGACTATCGGCGCTCTTTACCTGCAAAAGCATCCTGAAACACTGGACAGTCAGAAAAAGACTTGGATCTTTAATTTTGTGCTGGCCCTGATTCATGCCTTTGGTGAGGTAGTGGTCTGCATTCTCTTTTATACGACAACAGCCTATCCGGCGAATGCCTTCTATATCTTATTTGGTCTAGTCGGATTTGGTACAATCGTTCACAGCATGGTGGACTTTGTCATCGCAAAATTTGTCTATCAGGCTCTGAAAAAGATGCGCTAAACCTTGAATCTTCTAGAGATTTGATTTACAATGAAGATATGACAAAAAAACGAAGAAATGATGTATTAGAGCTTTTACAAGAAGCTCGGCAACCTTTAAACGGACAATTTTTGGCGGAACAATTTCATGTCACTCGCCAGATTATCGTTCAGGATATTGCTCTGCTGCGGGCCGATGGTGCTCCTATTATTAGTACTAATAGGGGCTATCTCTATAAAGAAAGCAATGAACCCGCTCATTGTCATAGGCTCTTTAAACTCAAACACAGGGCGGACGATATCGAAGCCGAACTTTTGGCTATCGTTGATAATGGCGGTCGGGTGCAAAATATCATGATTGAGCATCCTGTCTATGGGGAAATCCAGACCTATTTGAAATTGACCTGCCGTCGCGATGTGCAGCAATTTTTAGAGCAAGTCTCAGAGAGCGATTTTCGTGCCTTATCCGAACTGACAAATGGAATTCACTACCATTTAATCGAGGCAGATTCTCAGCAGGACTTAGACTATATCGAGGAAGCCTTAGCGACACTGGGCTTTCTGCAAGAATAGGCACGGCGCAAATGTTCTAGATTGAACCAGTTTTGAAGGAAATTCAAGGCTGGTTTTTATATTTTGAATGAACAAGAAACTTTGTCAACTTCCTAGAAATAAGGTAAAATAAGAGAAAGAAATCTGTAGGGGGACAGAATGGCATCAAAAGCTAAATACCAAATCATCATGGATAGAATTATCAGGGATATTGACAAGGGTAGACTTACTACGGGGCAAAAGATTCCCTCCGTTCGCAAGCTGGCAGAGCGCTACCATTGCAGCAAGGATACTGCTCAGAAGGCCTTGATTGAGCTTCGTTATCAGAAGTACATTTATGCCGTGCCTAAGAGCGGCTACTATGTCTTGGAAAATGACCAAAATAAAAAGGAAGATATGGAGCTGGCTGTGACAGACGACCGCCACCAAGCCTACGAAGACTTCCGCCTGTGTGTCAATGAAACACTGATTGGTCGAGAAAACTATCTTTTCAACTACTATTCCCAACAAGAAGGACTGGAGGAGTTGCGACAGTCAGTCCAGCGCTTGCTTTTGGACTCCGCAGTCTACACTTCTGCAGACAATCTGATTCTGACTTCCGGTACCCAACAAGCCCTCTACATTCTCTCTCAGATTGATTTTCCCAATGGCAAAGAGACCATTCTGGTTGAGCAGCCCACTTACCACCGAATCAATGATTTACTTCTAAATCAGAAACTGTCTTATGAGACCATTGAGCGTAAACCGACTGGGATTGACCTGAAAGAGTTAGAGAGGATTTTTAAAACAAGGCGGATTAAGTTTTTCTATACGATTCCCCGTTTCCACTATCCACTAGGACATTCCTACAGTCGTCAGGAAAAGGAAGAAATCCTTGCCCTTGCTGAACGTTATGATGCCTATATTGTTGAAGACGACTATCTGGCCGACTTTGATAGTAAGCGAGAACTGCCTTTTCACTATCTAGATAATAGTCAGCATGTCCTCTATATCAAGTCTTTTTCTACCAGTCTCTTTCCTGCCTTGCGCATCACGGCCTTGGCTCTGCCTCCTCAGATTCGAGAAACCTTTCTGTCCTATAAAATAGCGGTTGACTACGACAGTAACCTCATCATGCAAAAGGCTCTCTCCCTCTATATTGATAATCTGATGTTTGAAAAGAATCGTCTAGGCTTACTTAACCGACTGGAAACTGAAAAAACTAAGGCACAATTCCTCTTGGACGACCTCCATTTCCCTCTACCCCACCAGTTAACAACCGATGGCGTGATTTTTGACCTCCAATCCCTCTCATCAGTCAGCTCCCTCAAACATAGCAAGCTGCCGCTGGACTTTTTTGAAAGCAGCTACATTCATACTTGCCCCTACCGCTATGCTAAGCTAGGGTTTGATGATTTAAAGGAAAATCTTGAAAAATTTAAAGAATATCTAAAAAGAGAGTGGGATAGAAATCGGTAATTCGTTAGAATTCGATTTCGTCGTCCCACCTCCGCACAGTTGAGTAGGGCTGTAAAAGCTGATGAAATCAGCGTAATAGAGCCCTCTCAACCACTGCGTCTTGCTCGACAATCCAAAAACAATTGAGAGGCTAGGACTTTTGTCCCAGCCTCTTTTCTTTGAATTTTTCCTTGTTTTTCAGGCATCCAACATCCCAGCCTGCAGCTGATACATTTTCTTATACGTCCCATTTTGTGCTAGAAGCTTTTCATGACTACCAGACTCAATGATGCGCCCTTTATCTAAAACGTAGATGCAATTGGCATCCTGAATCGTAGACAGCCGATGGGCAATGGCAATAGTGGTTCGACCCTGACGCATTTTCCGGAGAGAATGCTGGATCAGCTCCTCAGTTTCCGAATCGATATTGGCAGTGGCTTCATCCAAAATCAAGATTTTAGGCTTGGTTGCGATGGTTCTGGCAAAGGCCAAAAGCTGTCGTTGGCCACTAGAGAAGGTGGAGCCGCGCTCGGTAACTGGACTATCATAGCCCTGAGCTAGCTGGCTGATAAAGTCATGGGCATCAACAAACCGAGCTGCTTCTTCGACCTCTGCTTGTGACAGACTCTCCTGATACATGCGGATATTAGAGGCAATGGTGCCGTGGTAGAGAAAGGGATCCTGCAAGACAAGACCAATATTCCGTCGTAACTCTGCTTGACTGTAGTCTCTGATGTCTCTGCCATCAATAAGAATCTTACCTTTTTCAAATTCATAAAAGCGCAGGAAAAGGTTGATAATGGAGGATTTGCCCGAACCCGTTGATCCGACAAAGGCAATCGTCTCACCTTGCTTGACGCTAAAGGAAATATCCTTTAGAATCTCTCTCTTTCCGTCATAGGAAAAGCTCACGTGCTGAAAGTCAATATTGCCTGCCTGAATCTCAGGTCCTTCTTCTGCTTGTTCAGGCTCAAAGTCTCGACGATCCATCAGTTCAAAAACGCGCTCCGCAGCCACCATCGATGTCTGAAGAACAGAGTAATTTTGCATGACATCAATCAAGGGATTGAAAAGCTGATTGACATACTGGATAAAGGCATACATGACACCTGCAGTCACTCCAGCTATTTGCCAACTCAAGCCGAAATAAGTCAGAATAAGTGCATACGCCAAGATTTTCAGCAAGGACATAGCAGGGCGCAGAAAGAGGCTGTTCACATTCAGATAGCGATTGCTAAAGTCCAGATGTTCCGCATTAATTGCTTCAAATTCTTCGATTAGCCGCTTTTCCTGACTAAAAGCTTGAATGATCCGCATCCCTTCAATGCTCTCAGAAAGTTTGACATTGAGGTCGCTTAGTTTAGCTCGGACTTGTTTGAGCAAACGATTGGACAGCCGCTGATACAGGATAATCGAACCAAGCATGATAGGCAAAAAGAGGACAATCAGAAGAGTCAGTCGCCAATTCAGAGCCAGCATGGTTGCGATCGTCACCACCAAGATAAGCATGGAGCTGAGAAAGTTAGAAAAAATACTGCTAAACATATCAGCCACTGACTGGGTATCGTTTGTCAAGCGAGAAACGATAGCCCCTGCTGCTGTCTGGTCAAAGTAAGCCATGCCTAATTGCTGCATATTCGCAAAAGTTTCCTGCCGAAGATCGCGAACAATGCTGTAGGCCACCCGTGCAAAAGCATACTGCCCCAGAAAAGTAAGGAGTACTCGTAAAAGAAAGAGGCCATAGTAAATTCCCAGCAGATAGAGCCCATTTGTGGCTGCGTCTCGGCTGACAAACTGGTCTATATAAGAACGAGCCAAGAGCGGCAAGGCCGTTGTCACCAAGGTTGTCGCAAAAATAAAAGCTAGAGCCAGTAGGCTAATCCATTTGTAGCGCCACATATAGCCTAGGAGACGTCTAAAAGTTGATTGTTTTGTCATTTTGCAGACTCCTCCTTGAAACGTTCATATAGTTGCTGATTCTGATAGGTTTGAGCATACCAGCCCTGTGCTGCCAAAAGTTCTTGGTGGCTACCTCGTTCCTTGATGTGGCCATTCTCCAGCACTAAAATCAGATCCGCATGGACAATGGCTGACAGACGATGGGCAGTGATAATGGTCGTCTTGTCAGCTCGTTCCTGCTTGAGATTTTCTAAAATCATATGCTCGGTCTTGGCATCCACTGCTGACAAGGAATCATCTAAGATCAAAATTTCTGGAGTGGTGATGAGGGCTCTGCTCATAGCCAAACGCTGCTTTTGGCCTCCAGAAAGCGAGACGCCCCGCTCACCAAGCAACGTATCCAAACCATCCGGCATAGCCTTAATATCCTCATAAACACCACAAAGCTGCGCTGCTCGGATGACTTGCTCATCTAATAGTTCTGGATTGGCAAAGCGGATATTGTCCCGAATGGACAGAGCAAAGAGTATCTGATCCTGAGGCACATAACCAATCAGACTGCGCAGATCCTTAAGAGCATACTCTCGAATATCGTGGCCATTTAGATAAATTGCTCCTTCCTGAATATCCTGCTCCCTCAGCAAAAGGCGTAGCAAGGTAGTCTTCCCAGATCCTGTCGGCCCGACAATCCCCAAGGTCTGTCCTTTTTCTAATGTAAAGTGAATATTCTTCAAAGTCACTTCGTTTTCATAAGCAAAGTAATCTATCTCATAGTCCAGTCGACCATTTTGAATACTGGCAAGTGGCTGCTGGGCTTCCTTGACATCCGACTCTTCAGCCAGCAAGTTCTCAATCCGTTCATAGGAAACGGCTCCCCGCTGGCTGATATTCACTAGGTAACCCATCGCCTGCAATGGCCACACGAGCATATCCAGATAAGTCATAAAGGTAACCAGCTCACCGACTGTAAATTGACCTTGGGAAATAAACATTCCACCGAAAATCAGGGTCAGAACATAGGATAAGCCGATAAAAATCAGCACCATGGGGTCAAACAGAGAATTATACTTAGCGGCCAAGATATTCTTTTGATAGACTTCTTGGTTGATGACCGCAAAAGACTCCGTCTCCGCATCCTGATAGCCAAAAGACTTGGTTACTTTAATCCCCGCTACGCTTTCCTGAACTTTATTATTGAGATCAGAAAAAGCCTCCTGAGCGGCTTTAAAGCTCTCGTGATTCTTTCGACCAATCAAGCTGGTTCCCCAGGACAGAAAAGGAAGAGGGAGAATCGCAATCAGGGTCAACCGCCAATCCAAGACCAGAAACATGGTAATGAAGGTCACCAAGGCCGTAATAGAAGCATCTACCGCTGACATAACACCACCGCCAGCCACGCTAACTACCGCATTGATATCATTGGTCGCATGGGCCATGAGGTCACCCGTTCGGTATTTTTGATAAAAACTTGGCGACATCCGTGTAAAATGCTCAAAAAGCCGAAAGCGTAAGATGCGCCCCAGATTATTGGCCGTACCAAAGATATAGAGCCGCCAGACATACCGCAAACCATACATAATAAAAGCGGACAAAATCAAAAGAAGAAGATTATAAATAAGGTCTTCAGTAGTCAGACTCTGCCTAGCGATTCTATCTATGACCTGCCCAATGACTCGTGGCGGAATCAGATTAAAAACACTGACCAGAGACAAGGCCAAGATGCCGATCATATAACGCCGCTTCTCCAATTTAAAAAACCAGTCCAGTTTTCTGATAAGATTCATTTTGTTTCCTCATTCCAAACAAAGGACGGACAGCCCTTAATCCGACTGTCCGTTTCTCACTATCTCTATTATACGCTATTTCATCTAAAAATGAAACTCAGGCAAACTATGCTCATCTTTTCTTAGTCAGGACAAAGCTGGTGTCCAACAAATCAAAAAGTTGCTGGTCGGGCAAGGTTCCATCTAAGGGCAGGCTGAGCCAGTATTTTTTATTCATATGAAAGGCGGGATAAATTCCCTTTTGCTGAATAAGTTCCGCAACTCGGTCACTCTTGACATTGAGAACCTCGATCGCACCATTGCGCTCCTTTTCAAACTTAGACCAATCTGTCGTCAAAAAAGCTCCGTACCATTTCTTGCTATCCTGATGGCGAAAAACAGCGGCTCTATTAGAGCCTTTGCGAGAAGAATTTTCCCAAAGATACTCCAACTGCCCCTGATAAGTAGTCGCCACATAGCTACTCAGTCGCTGACTTTGCTCATAAAGAAAACCTACTTCCTCAAAGCAATGCTGCCGAATATCCAGCAAAACCTCCTGACAGGCCGCCCTGACTTGTCCGACAAACTCTCCAGCCATATTTTCCATCTTGACTTGCCGGTATTCGTCACCTGTATCTAAATCAAGCACCTGAAAATCCAGCTTTCCATCAGAAATCAGCACATCTATCTGGAAGTCGCCAGCCATAATCTTAGTCGAATATCTGTATTCTGCACCAGACCTGACAAAGCCATAATCCAGCAAACTTTCTTCCTTCAGCCTGTATTTTTCAAATAAATCCAGCATGAGCTTTCCTGCTAAAATACTACTTTGGTGCCATGCAATTGATCAACACCTAGAGCGTCAACAATCTCGTCACGATTTTCTAGATTAATTCCACCACCAGGTAAAATCTCTATCCGCCCTGCCGCATGCTCAACCAACTCATCCAGCCAAGCCAAATGCTCTAGAATGGACTCTGACGCTGGCCCACCATGAGTCAAGATCCGCTTAACACCGTGTTCAACCAGCCAGTCTAACTCTCCGAACTGATACTCAGCAGGAATAGCATCAAAAGCCATATGGAAGACCACATCCAGTCCCTGAGCTGCCTCAAGCAGTCGCTCCATCTTAGGATAATCGATCTCGTTATTTTCCGCTAAAACACCAAAAACGAGGCCATGGCTCCCTGCCTCACGTGCCTTCTGAATGTCCGAAAGCATTATCTCGATTTCCAAATCTGAATAAACAAAATTCCCACCACGAGGACGAATCATGGTCATCACAGTCGCATCATAAGGCTTGACCATTCGTACTGCAGCCTCGATGACACCGTAGCTAGGCGTTGTTCCACCAACTGTTAGGTTATCACACAGTTCAACCCGCTTCGCTCCAGCTTCTAAAGCCTTGTCTAGCAAGGTGATATTCTCCGCACAAAATTCATAAATCATGGCACTACCTCTTATTTACTATATTGATTTTCTGCTTTTTATTATATCACAAAATTTCCTTTAACATGCGCTTCTAGCATATTGGCCACCGCCTTTTCTCAATCATTTTATATTCATAGTCTTGCAAAAAATCCTATTCTTTAAGTTTATAAGGCTTATTTTCACCTATTTTCATTATGACCATCTTCCAAGCCTTTTCAACTAGTGAAATGGTGACTTACGGGTGTCTTTTGTTCAAGATTGTGATAAAATAGACTTAATCTATGAAAACAAGGAGCTTTTATGAAATACCCTAATCTTTTAGATCGTTTCCTGACCTATGTCAAAGTTAACACACGCTCAGACGAAACGTCTACTACTACACCCAGTACCCAGAGTCAGGTGGACTTTGCTAATAATATCCTTATCCCTGAAATGAAACGGGTTGGCTTGGAAAATGTCTACTATCTGCCCAACGGATTTGCAATTGGGACTCTGCCAGCCAACGATCCTAGCTTTACCCGCAAGATTGGCTTTATTTCCCACATGGATACGGCGGATTTCAACGCAGAAAACATCCAGCCACAGGTCATTGAAAATTATGACGGCGGTGTGATTCCGCTTGGGCAATCTGGCTTTAACTTAGATCCTGCAGACTTCGCCAGTCTCCATAAATACAAGGGCCAAACTCTGATTACGACTGACGGAACAACCCTTTTGGGAGCAGACGACAAGTCAGGTATTGCTGAAATCATGACTGCTATCGAATACCTGTCTGCCCACCCAGAGATCAAGCATGGAGAAATCCGAGTGGGCTTTGGTCCAGACGAGGAAATCGGTATCGGAGCTGATAAGTTTGACGCGGAAGACTTCGATGTGGACTTTGCCTACACAGTGGATGGCGGACCTCTAGGTGAGCTCCAGTACGAAACCTTTAGCGCTGCTGGCGCAGAATTGACCTTCCAAGGTCGCAATGTCCATCCAGGAACTGCTAAGGACCAGATGGTCAATGCACTTCAGCTGGCTATTGACTTCCACAACCAGCTGCCAGAAGACGACCGACCAGAGAAGACCGATGGCTACCAAGGCTTCTACCACCTGATGAACTTGACCGGTACTGTCGAAGAAGCTCAAGCCAGCTACATTATTCGTGACTTTGAGACAGAGGCTTTTGAAAATCGCAAAGCTGCTATGCAGGCTATCGCTGATAAGATGAACCAAGAGCTAGGCAGCGAGCGTGTTATTTTGACCCTTAAAGACCAGTATTACAACATGAAGCAGGTCATAGAAAAAGACATGACACCTATCCATATCGCCAAAGCAGTCATGGAAAGTCTGGACATCCAGCCTGTCATCGAGCCTATCCGTGGCGGAACTGATGGCTCTAAAATTTCCTTTATGGGCATTCCGACACCTAACCTCTTTGCCGGCGGCGAAACCATGCACGGCCGCTTCGAATATGTCAGCCTAGAAACCATGGAACGCGCTGTCGATACCATCATTGGCATCGTCTCTTATCAAGAATAAATAAAAAACAGAAATTCATAACGAATTTCTGTTTTTTTATGACTTTAAAAACTAAGAGCCAAGCTAATACCAACTGCTCCAAGAGCAAAAAAGGAGAAGACCAATTGGTCCTCTCCAAAGTTTGGCATGTATCAGGCCGTTATACTCGACAAAAACTGTATTGACAGATTCAATTAAGCTTCTGTACCGTTAATGACTTCTATAATCTTCTCAATAATCTCATTATCTAGATACTGTTCGAACTGAGGTAAGTATTCATAATAGTTCTTATAAGTATCGGCCTGACCTGCCAGAATTAAAGCTCTGAAGCCTTGGTAGGCAACTTCAAAATTCCCTATTTTGACACCATTTTCTAACAATTCAAATGGAATCCAATAGTCATAAACCCTGTTCCAGCTGAAAAGACTATCCGGATTCAATTCTAAATCCTTAGCCATATAAGCATAAGCAAAAGCAATGTGATGCTGCCCTGCCTCTCTATATAATTTAGCTAATTGAGACCATGCTTCGGCTCGATTAGGGTTAATTTGGATAGCTTTTTCTAAATACTCCCGTCCTTCAAGAGCTCTCCCCTCATTTTCATAAATTTGTGCTATTTCTAGACAAGAATAATAAGCTTCCTCTGACCATCCATCCGTCATAACTGCACGTTTTTTGAACCAAGACAAGGCCTCCTGGTATAAACCTGCATCACGATAAGATCTCGCGCAATAAAAGGTATATCTAGGCTCTAAATCAGGATCTTGATTATTATAAACGGCATTTGCAAGTGCAGTTGCATCATGATAATATTTATCATCGTCTAGACTTCGTGCGCCTCTTGTTCTTGCAATGACTGAATAGGGTCCTACAAGATTTCCATAACTGGCACCTTCAGGCAATTCAATAAATTCATGCACAACTCCTCGCCAATAGATTTCTGGATTATTTTTAAAAAGAGCTACACGACGAAATGAAAGAACCCCACTCTCATCTGAAAAATTAAGATAATAGGCATCTGCTTCAAGATCAGTAGAAATTTTTAAACTACCTTCAACGAAATCATCTGCATCAAAGATTAGAATATAGTCTCCCTTTCCTCTTGCATAATTTAGGGCTAAATTTCTATTATAGGCAAAGTTTTGCCATTCATCTTTGTGCAATTCTCCTGGAATCCCCACCTCACTAAAAAAATTCAAGATGAGGTTTTCCGTTCCATCTGTGGAGCCAGTGTCAGAAATGACCCAGTAGTCAAATGTGATTGAATTGACCAAATTTTGGAGTGTTTCCAAAATTATATGGGCTTCATTTTTTACAATCATATTCAATACAATTGATGACATTCAATTCCTCCAAAACATTAATACAACAAAACTAGAGGCTAATAGAATTAGTCATCCTAATAGCCTCTGTTTTACTCTAAACTTGATATTGCTTAAATTTTATAAAGAGAATATCTTAGAGTTCTTCTTCTTTTCGCTTAGAAACACCTAAGGCAGCTAGAAGTGCAGCTGATAGAAGTCCTGCGCCTACCACACCTACTTCATGGTTGCTATTGTCACCAGTCTTAGGAAGTGTTCCTGACTTAGCTACTACTTTGGTTGTTCCTGCAGGTTTTGTTGGCTTAGCTGGAACTGTTGGAGCTGTTGGAACTACTGGTTTTATTGGATTAGTAGGACCAGTTGGACCGGTTGGACCAGTTGGGCCGGTTGGGCCGGTTGGACCTGTAGGACCGGTTGGGCCGGTTGGACCTGTAGGGCCGGTTGGACCTGTAGGGCCGGTTGGACCAGTTGGGCCGGTTGGACCTGTAGGACCAGTTGGACCTGTAGGACCAGTTGGGCCGGTTGGACCTGTAGGACCGGTTGGACCTGTAGGGCCGGTTGGACCAGTTGGGCCGGTTGGACCTGTAGGACCGGTTGGACCTGTAGGGCCGGTTGGACCAGTTGGGCCGGTTGGACCTGTAGGACCAGTTGGACCTGTAGGACCTGTAGGACCAGTTGGGCCGGTTGGACCTGTAGGGCCGGTTGGACCTGTAGGACCGGTTGGACCTGTAGGGCCGGTTGGACCTGTAGGACCGGTTGGACCTGTAGGACCGGTTGGACCTGTAGGACCAGTTGGGCCGGTTACACCCTTGCCATCTTTTCCGTCTTTTCCATCTTTTCCGTCTTTGCCGTCCTTACCATCTTTACCATTTCTGATAATTGTAGAAGATGTTACTTCATCAGAATCAACCTTACCATTATTATTCTTATCAATTCCAACAAGAATAGTAACACTACCATCTTCATTTTCAACGAGAGTTACAAGTGAGCTTTGACCATCTTTTCCGTCTTTGCCGTCCTTGCCATCTTTACCGTCTTTTCCATCTTTAACGATAGTAGCAGAGGTTACTTCATCTGAATCAAGCTTACCATTGCCATTTGTATCAAAACCAATCTTAATGGTGTGTGTTCCATTTTGATTGTCAACTACTTCGGCCAATGGTGTCTTACCATCTTTTCCGTCTTTCACGATAGTCGTTGACGTTACTTCACTTAGATCAAGCTTACCGTCGCCATTCTTATCGAGTCCAACTTTAACAGTATGCGTACCGTCGTTGTTGTTAACTACTTCAGTTAATGATGATTTACCATCTGCACCTGTTGCTCCGGTCGCTCCTGTAGCACCGTCTTTCACGATAGTTGTTGAGGTTACTTCACTTGGATCAAGTTTACCATCGCCGTTCTTGTCGATTCCAACTTTAACAGTATGCGTACCGTCGTTGTTATCAACTACTTCAGTTAATGATGATTTACCATCTGCACCTTTAGCTCCGGTCGCCCCTGTAGCACCAGTTGCGCCGTCTTTAACGATAGTTGTTGAAGTCACTTCGCTTGGATCAAGCTTACCGTCGCCGTTCTTGTCGATTCCAACCTTAACAGTATGCGTACCGTCGTTGTTGTTAACTACCTCAGCTAATGGAGACTTGCCGTCCTTACCGTCTTTAACGATGGTAGATGA